>CAINOM010000068.1 GCA_903851455.1 uncultured Bacteroidota bacterium
GATATTGCCGTCCGGAAGGTCCAGCATTCCGGTCTGCGAGCAGCGTATATTCATACTGTCGCCGCCGTCGCAGGCTGTCACTTGTGTAAACGTATTGGTAAGGTAATCGAACTCATAGAACCATGCGGGAAGCAGGAATTCATTGCCACTATCCGCCTGGCGGGAAAAGGAACAGAGTATTTTACCATTGGGCATCATTGCTGCCGCTGCGTCTACAGCACCCAGGCTGTCTGGTATGACCGGGCCTGCTGCCCAACTACCGTGGGACGTATCGCCGGATGGCGTGTAATAAGCAGTAGTAGGTGTAGAGCCGAGAAAGAACGCCCTTCCGTCTGGCAGCACAAAACTGGCGCCCGCTTCGTAACCCCAGATATCGTACAACCTAACTGGCAGGGTATCGTCACGGAGCCACGTATTCAGTGCGGGAATGTACCGCTCAGATGTATTAGAACCGATATCAACATACAACACACTGTTATCGCGCAATTTTAACCAGGCAGCCTCATCTGCACCACCCAGAGATGAGGGGGCCAGCGCATAAGTATTGGCAGCGGGATCGAAAATAACGTTGATGGTGGAGGAAGGCAATACACAATTCTGCAGTACACGGCCATCAGGGAGCATTACTGAGTTGCCATCTAAAATCTCTAACGTTTCTGTGATCGCCGGCGGGCCTGGCAGCGGTCCGGCCATAGTCCAGGTGTCTGTAATGGGGTTGTAGGTTTCACCATTCTTGTAGCCGCTGCCATATTCACCACCTGCGACATACAACCTGCCGTCCTTAAGCATCTGGGAAGAACAGAATAGGCGTGTCTTGTTCATCCTGTGCATCGTAGTCCATGTGCCGTTTGCATAGCTGCCATGTACATCCGGTGTCAGCTTCACCCACATATTTTCAACGGTATCATTGCCACCGTTACATACTTTAACCATCACCGAACCATCGGTAAGCAGCAGCGAAACACCATCGGCATAGCCGGGGCACGGAGTACCGATAGGTATCCAGGAGCCTTGCCCATAGGATACCAGGCCCGAGAGTAAACTGAGCGCAAACAATGACAACCGGAACCCGTTGATATATTTTTTCATGAATAAAGCGTGAGATAGCAAACGTAAGAAATGTTTACAATACTATCAAGAGTTTCATTTGGGCGCCACCTTTGAGTTGCCCCGTCCGCCTTACGATAAAAAATCGGGGACTTGTGCCGGGGCGCCATATATTTAGCTTAGGTTTTAAAATTTTGGCTTTGTGACACTACAGGGAAGCCGGGCAGGAGAGCCCCCGCGCCCTAAAGGGGCGTCATGTATTTAGCTTAGGTCCCGGTTTGGGCTTTTCGTACGATTACCTTCATCACCAGTCATAGACCGGCATCCGCCGGTGTAGGCACGCTGTAAGCCCGACTATTATTGGCTCATATATCTATTTTTTATTTGTAAAGCTACAGGCGGCCTGGAAAGTCATTTTAGTGCGTTATTTCATGACCAATATTTTTCGCGATACAGTTGATCCATCGGGAAAATTGATAAGGCATAGATAGACACCTGCAGGCAAGTCGGCGACAGAAAAAGTAGTACTGTTGCCCTGTAATTGTATTGTCTTATATCGCCTGCCAGTAACATCAGATATTTGCGCATTGCAATTGCCTGTAAAGGGAACCCTGGAACTGATGGTGCATTCGCTGCTGGCAGGGTTAGGAAAAACAGCTACCTGATCGGGATTATGGACAGTGGGTTGCTGGGTTCCCAATTCATTTTCCAAGGAACACAGTACCGTATCATATCTGTATTTTGCAACGAAAAAACATTCATCTAAATACCCGGTAGGTGCGGGCAGGGTATCGTGGCCAATGATCATTTGCACTTCCATATAGTCAGCACCGACATAAAAATTGCCGTTCATATCCAGCGCCATCCCCCATTGGTCATCACCGCCGCTGGGCAGCCATGTGCTGGATAAGTAGTTACCGGCCGTGTCAAACCGCGCCAGTATGAGTAAGTCTCCGGCGGGAGAAGGAATAACCAGCGAATCACTGTTAAAATGAACGACGTAGGATGGAAAACTGAACCCACCTCCCCATTGCCCCCTTACGGATGAGCCTACCAATATATTTCCGCAGCGGTCGATATTAACGGAGAGCGCAGTCTGCTGGCTGTCGGCTCCGGCAATCCAGGCTTTGATAAATGTTCCCGAAGAGTTGTACTTAGATACATACATATCGTAAGCGGCAGATACGCTGGAATAAGGGGTGAGCGTGTAGGTACCGACCACCATGGGTGCGGTCAAGGCTCCAACAGGATATATATTGCCCGCAACATCTGTTGTGATATCGGTGATCAGGGCAGCTGGTGGCAAATTGAATAAAAAGGAGACTGCACCAGCGTCGCTGACCTTAAATACTGATCCGCCGATAGACGCGTGCGGTGCACCTATGGGCATAATGGTGCTACCGAATATCAAACTGTCGCTGGACGGCCGGCAAACGACATATGTATTACCA
>CAINOM010000069.1 GCA_903851455.1 uncultured Bacteroidota bacterium
CAAATCAGTTGCTCTACCATCTGAGCTAAAGTGGCTTTTTTTATTAAAGAACTTCTTCCCGGTTTGAAATGGGACTGCAAAAGTAGATAACTTATTTGGTTTTACAAATAATTTTTACGCCTTTTCTGAAGGATTATTCGCAGACCGGAATGACGGGTATAAATTTTTTAAAAATGATGCGGGGTGAACACCATCTTGAGGGAATCCATTTGCCAGTTTACATTGTAGTTGAGGTGACGCACCATCACCGTGGCCGTGATCGTTGAATCATCCGCAGATATTGAACCCTTGCCCTCCCTCACCAGCTTGAAATGCTGGTAGAACATATGAAAAGCAGAAAGCGTATCAATAACAAAAAGACTGCTGTTGGTGCTGTCTATCGTGCACACAATATCATTATAGTTATTTGAGTCGCAGAAGTTATTAATGAAAAATGTGGTAGCTGTGCCCGACTGTTTGATGAAGGCTGTGTAATAGGAGACCTTACCCACCAGGCTTGCAGTGTCGCTGGCCATAACCGTTTGTTTAACGTCCCAGGTGCCCGAGCCAACGTACTTTGACACTGTGCCCGTAGCACAGGTCGGACCTTCGAAACCAGCAGGACAATTACAATGAACAAGAGCAGAATCGGCCTTATACTTAACTCCGTTAAAAACGGTATCAACGGCACAATATCCACCATTCTCACAAACAACATAGTCACAACTTGGCCCCTTCTTAGGCTTGGTACACGACGATATATAAACGGCCGATATAACGCAACACAAAGCCAATACGGCTGCAATGATCACGCTGTTCTTCTTACTTACCATGGCATAAATTTAATTAAAGTTTTCAATTTTGCAGCAAAGGCCGCCCGTAGTTTCCATCAAATTCCAGGCCAGATTGCTGCTTTTTAGTTTAAAGTTAATACTTATTACAAGAAACCAACATCCCATAACGCAGCTGCACTGCAATGGGTTACATCTGCTTCAACTCAGTTACCAGCGCCTGCAATGCTTTCTTGGCGTCACCAAAAAGCATGGAGGTCTTAGGCCTGAAGAATAATTCATTTTCAATACCTGCATAACCCGGTTTCATGCTGCGCTTGTTCACGATCACGTGTTCCGCTTTCTCCACTTCCAGTATCGGCATACCATAGATCGGGCTTGAAGGGTCTTCCTTTGCCGCAGGGTTTACCACGTCATTGGCGCCGAGTATCAGCACAACGTTGGTAGTGCCCATCTGGTCGTTGGCATCTTCCATCTCCAGCAATTTTTCGTAAGGCACATCTGCTTCTGCCAGTAATACATTCATATGTCCCGGCATACGGCCGGCCACAGGGTGGATACCGTACATCACCTCAACCCCTTTTTCTTCAAGTACTTTTTCCAGCTCATGACATACGTGCTGCGCCTGTGCAACAGCCAGGCCGTAGCCCGGTATGATCATTACCTTCTGGGCGTAAGCCATAAGTGTTGCCGAGTCGTTGATGGATATTTCCTTGAAATTTCCCTGCTCTTTCGCCACACCACCGGCAGATGCTTTCGCACCACCGAAGGAGCCGATCAACACATTTTTGAGCGAGCGGTTCATAGCTTTGCACATCAGGATAGTAAGAATGGTACCGGCAGAGCCCACAAGGATACCGCCTGTAAGCATCACCGGGTTGTTGTATAAGAACCCGCCAAAAGCCGCTGCAACACCGGTAAAGGAGTTGAGCAACGATATTACCACGGGCATGTCTGCACCGCCTATCGGCATTACGAACAGGATGCCGTAGAGAGCTGCCAGCGCCAGGATACCGTAAAATAAAGCCGGCATAGCAGGGAAGAAACCGCCAACGACAACGATAACCAGTGTAATAAGACCTGCAAAAATGAGGAAGTTGATCATTTGACCGCCTGGGATAGTGCGGTCTTTGATACGGCCATTGAGCTTGCCCCATGCTATTACGCTTCCTGCAAAGGAAACGGTGCCGATCATCATGCCCAGGGCAATTACCAGCATTGTGCCGGTTTCTTTTACTTCAGGCTTATTATATTCTACCAGCGAAATAAGCATGGCGCAGGCGC
>CAINOM010000070.1 GCA_903851455.1 uncultured Bacteroidota bacterium
GCATGCTTCGCTATGCTTTTTATCGTCCCCTCCTTGAAAAAAGGAGGGGAGTGTGTTACGTACCTCTCATTTCGCAGTAAACGAACCTCTCCTTTGTTTAAAGGGTGAAATTATGCGTATTTTTGAAAAATAACTATTGTCGTTGGATGATGATGGTTAATAATTGGCTGTGGTGTGGAGCGTTGTGGTGTGGAGACGATGTGGTGTGGAACAGTGTGGTGTGGATTAGTGTGGCGTAGATTGAGTGTTGCGTGGAGACACAAAGCATTGCGTCTCTGCTACATTAACACAGAGGCAAAGCATTGCGTCTCTACTGCGGCATAGGACTATAAAGACTTGACTATAATGAAAGAAGTAATCAGGCTGAACGATATACGGAAGAGCTATTTCCTGGGAAAGCAGGAACTGCCTGTGCTGAAGGGAATTAACCTGCTGATCAGTGAGAATGAGTATGTGGCGCTGATGGGGCCATCGGGGTCTGGTAAGTCGACCCTGATGAATATACTGGGCTGCCTGGACTCACCATCTGCAGGGCAGTACATACTAAACGGCAAGGACGTGAGCAATATGCAGGACGACCAGCTTGCCGATGTGCGCAATGTGGAGATCGGGTTTGTGTTCCAGCAGTTCAACCTGCTGCCACGCCTCACGGCATGGGAGAATGTGGCGCTGCCGCTGATCTATGCAGGCGCCAGTAAGAAAGAGCGGGAAGAACGCGCCCGTGCGATGCTGGAAAAAGTGGGGCTGACGGAGCGTGCACACCATAAGCCGAACGAGCTTTCGGGCGGTCAAAGCCAGCGTGTTGCTATTGCAAGGGCGCTGATCAACAATCCATCGCTGCTGCTGGCGGACGAGCCTACGGGTAACCTGGATAGCAAGACGTCTGTAGAAATAATGGAATTATTTGGCCAGATACATGCCAGCGGTAATACGGTGGTGCTGGTGACCCATGAGGAAGATATCGCTAATTATACGCATCGTGTGATCCGGATACGTGACGGCCATGTGGAGACCGATACAACACAGCTGCCGAATTCGGCGCCATTGATGGCGAGGTAAATCCCCGGAATTTGGTATTGGGGGTTTGGAATTTGGATCGTAGTCTTTTTTATTTTCTTAACTTGCCTTATGTTTTCAAGGTTATTCAATCGGAAAAAGCGCGAAGATGAGGAGTATGAATTGCCGGTGCCGCAAAATGCGAGCTGGGCGTTCCTGGGGGCTGATATGCACTCCCACTTCATACCGGGCATAGATGACGGCGCCAAAACTATTGAAGACAGCCTGTTGCTGCTGCGCGCTATGAAGGATATGGGGTATAAGACCATTATCACCACGCCCCATGTAATGATCGATTACTACCCGAATACAACGGCAACGATACAGGCAGGATTACAAAGGGTGCAGGATGCGCTGAAAGAGAACAACATAGAACTATCGATAAAGGCAGCTGCGGAATATTATATAGATGAGCATTTCATTTCGCTGCTGGATAATAAAGAGCCACTGCTGACGATATACCAAAACGAGGTGTTGGTGGAGTTTTCTATGCTGTACGAGCCGCCGATGCTGGCCGATGTAATCTTTAAGATGCTGGGGGCAGGATATCGCCCTATTATTGCACACCCGGAGCGGTATATGTTTTTTCACCGTGATATGGGCCGTTTCAGGGAATTGAAGGACCGCGGCTGCATGCTGCAGCTGAATATGCTCTCGATAGCCGGGTATTACGGCCAGAATATAAAACAGGTGGCTGACCAGCTGATGCAAAAAGGCATGTATGACTATTGCGGCAGCGATATGCACCACGAAAAACATGCCGGTGTACTTAAGCTTATGGCCGGTACCAAGGACTACCACAAATTTGCCGGCTATCCCTTCCTGAATTCAAGATTGTGTTTTTAATAGGGTAGCATCAAAGGACGAGTATATTTTTATACTTTTGTGCCCCCTATTCGCGGTTTTACAAAATTATCTCTCTGATCTTGTGATAGCATTTTGTAGAGACGCAGTGCATTGCGTCTTTACGCACTCCCTGAAAAGTAATATTTAAAGTAAGTTATTAGTATTTAATAAAGGAAGGATTAATGGAAAATACATCATATCATATTGGGGTTATAGGGTTGGGTTATGTGGGGTTGCCGCTTGCCGTGGAATTCAGTAAGTATTACCCGGTAATCGGCTTCGATATCAATCAAAAACGTGTGGGCGAGCTGCAAAACTGTGTTGATTTTACACTGGAGATCGATGCAACTTTGCTGAAGCAGGTGAGCCTCGGCCAACCGCCGGCGCCTGGCGCCAAGGGGTTGTACTGTACAAGTGACCCTGTAAATATCGCCAACTGCAACATATACATAGTCACCGTTCCCACGCCTGTGGACCGGAATAACCGTCCGGACCTGGTGCCGCTCTATAAAGCCAGCGAAACGGTGGGCAAGGTGCTGAAGCAGGGCGATATAGTGATCTATGAATCTACGGTTTTCCCCGGCGCTACTGAAGAGGAGTGCGTGCCGGTGCTGGAGCGGGTTTCCGGACTGAAATTCAATGTTGATTTCTTTTGCGGTTATTCACCTGAGCGCATCAATCCGGGTGACAAACTGCATACTGTGTCGAAAATAAAAAAGATAACCTCGGGTTCAACGCCTGAGACAGCAGAGGCTGTGGACAGCCTGTACCGGTCTATAATTACAGCAGGTACCCACAAAGCGGCCAGTATAAAAGTAGCGGAGGCCGCAAAGGTGATAGAAAACTCACAGCGGGATATCAATATCGCGTTCGTGAACGAGCTTGCCAAGATCTTTAACCGGCTGGGTATAGATACGCACCAGGTACTGGAGGCATCGGCAACCAAGTGGAATTTCCTGCCTTTCAAACCAGGGCTGGTGGGCGGACATTGTATAGGTGTAGACCCTTATTATCTTACTTACAAAGCTGAGGCAATTGGATACTACCCTGAAATAATTCTTGCCGGTCGCAGACTTAATGATGGTATGGGTGATTATATTGCGGCGCAGATGCTGAAGGCAATGGTTAAGAGACGGATTCATGTTGATAATGCTCGTATTTTAATAATGGGCTTAACGTTTAAGGAAAATTGTCCTGATCTTAGAAATACGCGAGTTGTTGATTTGATAAATGAATTACAGGAATTTAATATGTTGGTTGATGTTTATGATCC
>CAINOM010000071.1 GCA_903851455.1 uncultured Bacteroidota bacterium
ATACGCTATTTTTCTTCGCGGTTGCTGTGCATCTTTCTCATCCTGTGCTGATGTTTGCCAGCCTGGCATTTCTGTTCATTTTTAGTAAGTTTTACCGAGGATATAAGGATGGACGACCATCTCGTAAACTGGCCACACTATTTATTTTGTCCGTTGTAGCGCTAATCACAATGGTTACGCCATTGTCTAAATCGAAGCACATTTTCTTTATGGGGTCACTGTTGGAAAAGGGCGTACTAAAGCCATACCTGGATCACGAATGCGCGACCCGGTCATACAAATTGTGCGCTTACAAAGATGTCTTGCCAAAGAAGGCTGACGACTTCTGGTGGGACCCGCAAAGTCCGCTCAATAAGATGGGCGACTGGAAAAGCGTTGCGCCGGAATTCAACGAAATTATCCATGATATTTTTTCGAAGCCTTCTTACATCAGGCTATACGCATACGGTACTTTCCGGCAGGCCGCATGGCAGCTCGTAACCGTCAATATCGGAGATGGTAACCAGTCTTTTCCGCCAGGCGCTTTTGTCAACAGAACAGTAGCGAAATACTTTCCTGGTGAAATTGGCAGCTTCGATAATGCAGTTCAAAATCAAAAGCCCATGATGGACTCGTTAGCCATTCCGAACAAAATATTCGGCTATATTACTGCTGTCTGTTTGCTGGGGCTTGTGTTTTTTATGCTTCGGTGGCGCAGACTTGCCCCTGGGTTGAAGTTAGTATTGATCGTTTGTCTCGCAGGTATATTGCTGAATTGCCTTGACTGCGCTGCATTTGGGACCATCAACGGGCGTTATGGATGCAAAATGATCTGGTTGATACCGTTCTGCCTAATGGCGTGCGTGGTACACGGTAATTTTTTAAGGCCCGCAATGACCAATAAATAATCCTGCTAATAATATTCGGAAATCGCTCTGCGGGTTCATCCGCTATACCGTATTATTTTTATTTGCCGATAACATCTCTGAAAACTCTTGTAATTTTATCACTTGAAATTTAGGGAAGTCAGAATTGTTTATTGCTAACAGTTTTACATCGTTACTTACAATATAGTCTGCATTGGATGACAAGTATAAATCGGCGAATTTATTGTCATCAGCATCGTTAGATACCATATTGAAGCTGAAGAAAACTGTAGATAACTCAATATTTTTCGCTCTCACGAGGCGGCTTAACAGATTCTCGGTGACCTCGTTCCCCATTTTACTGAAAATATTTCTTCATACTCCAATAAGATTTCTGTTGAAACGCATAGCGTGTACCCCTCTTTCAAAAATTCATCAAATACATTACGGTAGCGTGAACGTTTGCCGATGCAGCTGATAAAACAGTTAGTGTTAAACACCACCTTCATAATTGACTATACATTTTTACTGTTTAGCCATTGTTCATAAATTTCTTCAGTGTATCCGTTTTGAGACTCCATTTTTGTAATTGCATCATCAAGTTTCTTTTCCAAATAAAAATCGATCAGAGAATCAATCTCACTGATTTGTCTTTCATTGTGCAAGTATTGGAATGTCTTAATTAAATTTAGTTGCACACTATTTAATTTGTTTTGATGAGCAGCCTGCATAGACGTAAAGTTAAGAATTTGCGATGATATTACATTTTCCGAACAGGAGAAGTGTTCGACAGATCAAACAATGTATCGGAAATGCATATTTTGGTGCGGATCTACCTGTGCACTTTTAATACATTTTGCATATCCAAATGCACAAAATCGTGTTTATTCTACCATCCACTTGCCAGCACATCTGCTATATGCATAGTTTGTATCGGGAAGTTATTTTCGTTGATATAGCCCTGAATGTGCATCATGCAGCTTACATCGGTCGTGATCATGTATTTGGCTCCGGTGTCCATGGCGCTCTTCACTTTAGTCTGCGCCATTCCTATTGATATAGGCTCAAACTTTACAGCAAAGGTGCCTCCGAACCCACAACACGTCTCACATTCACCCATCTCCTGTAGTTCCAG
Source organism: uncultured Bacteroidota bacterium (assembly GCA_903851455.1). Lineage (GTDB taxonomy): Bacteria > Bacteroidota > Bacteroidia > Chitinophagales > Chitinophagaceae > Nemorincola. The sequence continues at coordinate 1,981 of CAINOM010000071.1, forward strand.
CCCTTTCACGTTCGCGAGCAGTTTGCGCGGCCCTTCTTTAATACCACATTCTCTGAGCGCGCCACACGCATCATGGTAAGTGGCCTTTCCATTGAGCGTAGCACCTACATTATCCACTTTCAGCACCTTGGTAAGAAACTCCGTGAATTCATAGGTATTGCTGCACACCTGGTTACATAGATTATGATCTGAGCTGTTATCGAAAAGTGTGTCGTAATAATTGCGCACATAGCCGGTGCACGAGCCGCTGGGACTTACAATGTATGTGTTGTCTTTAAAATCCTGCAGAAATTTGGTGGCTACTGTTTTAGCTTCCTGCCGGTAGCCAGCATTAAAGGCCGGCTGGCCGCAGCA
>CAINOM010000072.1 GCA_903851455.1 uncultured Bacteroidota bacterium
CTTTACCAGGCTATCGGCTGCAAGCAGTGCGCCATATTCGGACCAGTGAAAACCCTGTTTCGGATAGAGCAATTCTTTACTGGTCCTTTTCATGGACACAAACCAAGTGTTCATATCTACCTGATTCAGGCCCAGCGAATCGCCTATTCGTTTGTAGGTCTCGAAGTTTGTGGTACCTCGCGGCGCGTTTTTATACTCCCTGGGCAGAAATTCCGGGTAGAAAAATGCCTTACATGCCGGATGCACAAAAACAAACGACTTACCCAACTTCTTTAGTGTATCCTGTATGGCCTTCATTTGCCTAACTTTTTCAAAAATGTAATCGTAGCCATCATAGTCTTTGCCTAAGTAGCTGTTGATGTACTTATCCTGGAAAATGCAGGCGTTGTCACCCAGTAAGCGCCACTCGGAATGTATTTTCTTAAACAGGGTATAGTCAACCTGGTTATTCATCCTAACAAGGTCCGGTCTGAAACCCATATTATCATTGATATAGCTGGTGCAGCTGTCAGCATAACCCTTGGTATACCAGCTGTCCCAAGAAAACTTATTACATGGCGCAATTGTATACTCACCGTTCAGCGCAGCCGAATTAATAAATGGAAACGCCTTTTCGAGCAAGGGCAGAAGAAGAATAAGAAAAAGGGAAAAGAATATCCCGGCTTTGATCTTGTCTGCCATTTTTAAAACCTGAACTATATAAACGGATTAACAGTGTGTTTGCTGGAAATTTTCAAGCAATCAAACAAAGTTAGAAATTAAAGTATTACTAACAGAACTAAGATACCTCATTTTGACCGGAGGCGGTCATACCCCAAGTCACAAATGACGTTCAGGCTTGCACAGACAATTTATCCGGACACCCCGAATGAATGGCCTTAGAACCCGGCACCAACACCAAATTCGGCATATTCGGCTGTGATCTCGTGAGTCAGCAGCATGGCCGATAAAAATACCTCCTTTACCGGTCCATGCTCGTTCTTAACGAGATAGAAGTTCGCGCCGATCTTCTCATAAAACGGATCGAACTTCAGATAAGTTTGATGATAATAGACTCCCAGTTGCGTCACCAGCCCTACCCTGCCCTCGAGAAACTCATTACCCACAAAGAAAGCACCGTCCCACGAATGGGCTTTTTCATGACCATAATCTACGAGGTAGTTGACCAGGAATTCATACACGTCCTTGTGATAGGCATAGTCTGCACCGGCGAACAATTTATTCTTTCCCCACCAGCGCCTGCTAACGTAAGCGGTACCTATATATGCCGGCTCTGTCGGGTCACCTATCTTGGGCGCACGGGCCTCTTTGAATGACATGCCATAACGGAATTCTATAAGCCACCGATCACTAAGTTTAGGTAGTTCCTTGACAATTGGCTTTGGCCTGCAGGTGACCGGAAAATACTGCAATCCAAAATGTACTCCGGCCATATTCACGCCAAGGTTTGGCGAGTGGAAGTCCGCATCGGATATATGGGTAAAATTTGCGCCAAACTGCACCAGCCAATGCTGGTCGATGTGGAACCGCACATCGGTCATAAAAATAGCGAAGTCGTTAAGGTGGCTGCC
>CAINOM010000073.1 GCA_903851455.1 uncultured Bacteroidota bacterium
CACCTGCTCAGCCCGCCGGTGGTTGTCCGCTGGCTGCCGTGCCTGTTGAATGTTGGCATTACTGAGACCTGGTCAGCGCGTAGTGCAGCCGCCTGTTTGTCTGCATGATCGTTGAACAAAATGCTTTCGGCCCGTTGCTGGGCATGTACCGCAACAGCACAGGCTGCGGCAGATAAGAGTAAGAGTAGCTTTTTCATATAGTTGGTTTTGTATAAAGATATAACGAATTCGTAAACTAAACCTGCCTTATTAAAAACTACCCCCATATTTCACCCGGCGCAGGCATAAAAAAAGGCAGCGAAAACGCTGCCTTTTCTCAGAAAAAAGTAAGTAAAATTAGTGTGCAATTGCAACGCGACCTGTAGAACGCTCGCCGTTTGCAGTCACAGTGTAGAAGTATACACCTGAAGCAAGGTTAGAAGTGTTGATAGTAACCTTACCGCTGTTCATGTTGTCAGCTTCAGTGCTGGAAACAACTTCGCCCATTGCATTGGTCAAAGTAACTGTAACCTTAGAAGCAGATACGAGGCTGAAGTTGATGTTAACTTCGCTTGATGCTGGGTTTGGACTAGCAACAACGTTCTTCAGGTTAGTGTTAACTGTCTGCACTTTAAGTGTAGAAGCACCAACGTGGAACAGGATGAAAGGGAACTGCTCATACCAGCCACCGCCAGTAGAAGAAGAGTAAGAAATATGTGGTACATAGTTACCTACCCAGCCGCCATCTGTAGAGCCAAGCGTCTTCAGGTAGCCATAAGTCTGGTCGTCGGTCATGTGATTGCCACCAGTGTATGGAGCGAAAACAACGTTACCAGCTGCACCGTCAGTAGCAAAGTTTACGATTGGTTCGAAATCGCCGTATTTGTAAGTACCGTCTGTATAGATAACGGTGTCAAATGGAACGAAAGAAGAACCTGGACGGAAAGATACGGACATTGCAGCCATGTTACCTGCAGGTACAGCAAAGTGCACTGGATAAGTGTAACCATGAGTGAAAGTAACTGAAGTATCAGCTGCAGTCAGCGGGAAATCATAAGTTACCGGAGCTACACCGCCGGTATTGTTGGTCATAGCGTTGGTAGTGCTGTCATAGTATGTTTCAGCAAACCATGCTGTGTCTGTAGAGGCAAGACCGTAGTTGGCAAGCAAAGTTGGGTCGATGAAACCGTTCTTGTCAATGTTTGAACCGGTGGCCAGGTTACCATACACGAAGCTAAGATGCAGATGGTCTGTATAAGATGCGCCGTTCGGACGACCATAAACACCAACTATCTGAACCGAGTCGATAACATAGTTATCGGTCATGCTGATCTGCTTGCTCACAGAAGCCCAGTCATTGCCCAATGGGTTAAAACCGAGACCGGTAGATACGTTGTAGCTATAACCGGCACTTGGGTAGTTATAACCCAGGTACGGAGTTGTAGTACTTCCTGTACCGAAGATAGCGGTAGTGTCAGGCCAGAAGAACATTGTGGAGAAACTTGTTCCTGCGATAGCAACGTTTGAGGCAAGAATTTCGGTTCCGTAATCGTACCATGCAGCAGTTACCGCTGTGGTTTTTGCACCGCTGTGGTTGTGTGCCATGATTGGGTGGGTCGCAGGCCTGATATCCTGTTTTGCTGTTGTTGATCCGTTAAATACAACACTTGCACTGCGCTCTTGTGCGCCTGCAGACATGGCCATAGAACTGGCAGCTAAGAGTAGAAATAATTTTTTCATTTTTGAGATTTTTAAAAGATAATAAATGGTTCGCGTAAAGGTACAGGGTTTTATCAATTAAAAAACCACTTTTCTGAAAAAATATTGTATCACCATACGTATTTAACAAAATATATCTATTAATTAATATTTTCTAATTATGCCCAATTGTCCGTTACTGACTGGTTGAAATCACGTCGGTATCCTCATAAATCGGGTATCTCCTAGCTTCAGAATCTAATTGGTATTACCTTTGTCACGCAAATCACATCCGCAATCAGATATGCTTCCAGAATTTGACAATACAGAAGTTGCTTTCCAGTACCGTAGCGATAAAGAACTTAAACATGCCCGTTTCCTGTTCTCGTCTATGGGCTCACCTACACTTACCAACGTCGGTATAAAAATGACCAAAATTGCGCTGTCGATGCACCTTCCGGTGAAAAGCATCATAAAAAGCACCCTGTTCGACCATTTCTGCGGCGGGGAAACAATGGAAGATGCAGCCAAAACAGCGGCCGTTATAGGCAAATATGGCATAAACACCATACTGGATTATGGCGTGGAGGGCAAGGAGAGCGAGCTGGACTTTGACAAAGCCGTTCCTGAATTTATCAAAGCCATAAAGTATGCCGCGTCCGGCAAGAACATCCCCTTTATCAGTTTGAAGGTAACCGGTTTCGCCTACTTCTCATTATTGGAAAAAATCCATTCCGGAGCTGTGCTGAATACGGAAGAAACCGCCGCATGGAAACGTGTGTATGACCGCATAGACCAGGTATGCAAGGCTGCATTTGACAATAACATAATGGTGCTGGTAGATGCCGAGGAAAGCTGGATACAGAAACCGGTAGATGAGCTTACCGACAAGATGATGGAGCGATACAACAAAACAAAAGCGATCGTTTTCAACACCTTCCAGCTCTACCGTCACGATCGCCTGGTATTTCTTAAGGAGTCTTACAAGGTAGCCAGCGCGAAAGGCTATCAACTCGGTGCCAAACTTGTGCGTGGCGCTTATATGGAAAAAGAACGCGCCCGCGCAGCAGAGAAGGGATACCCCTCGCCTATTCAGCCCAATAAAGAGGCTACAGACAAGGATTACGATGAGGCCACTCTTTTTTGCCTCCAGCACCTGGATGGACTGTATTTATTTATCGGCACACACAACGAGGCAAGCTGCCTGAAAGCAGCGAAGTACATGCTGGACAACAATATCCCGGTAAACACAGAAAAGGTTTTCTTCTCCCAGCTCTATGGCATGAGCGATAACATATCATTCAACCTTGCGCATGAGGGCTACCATGTAGCCAAGTACCTGCCATACGGCCCGGTAAAGGACGTGATTCCCTACCTGATGCGCCGCGCCCAGGAAAACACTTCTGTGGCGGGTCAAACGGGCCGTGAGCTATCCCTGATCAATAAGGAAATAACGCGAAGGGGGATCTGAAGGCGCTAAACAATTTATTCGCCTATATTTCGCAGCGACTTTATCTGCCATGGCCAGAACATATTGGCGGTAACCAGACCGCGTGCAAATTTTCGTTCTACAAAATGGAACAACAGCATGGCGACAAACAGTGCAGCAGGCAGGCCTATGCCGCGGGTAAGTATCGCATAAAACGTTGTTCTGCTGGAAATGAAACGGGATATTACATTATCAACGAGATAGAAGACGGAGAAGTGCACAACAAAAAGGGAATAGGATCGCTCGCCAAGCCACAACATAAAGGGCTTGCTTAAAATATCCCTTAGGGACTTCAGGTTAAAGGCGAAGACGATCAGCCCACCGAAGATCAGCCCATAGCCGGAATGCAGGAAGAACGGCGGATAATTTTGTGCCGCAAGCCAGGCGCCTAATGAGCCGGTAGACCCAACAACTGAAGGATACGCGGCAGAACAAAACACCAGGAAGACTCCTGAGATAAAGAAGGCCCAGGCATGCTTCAGATCGAAATCCTTGGCTGCAATTAACACCCCCATCATAAAGCAAACCGGGTATTCCACAAAGCGGCCAATGTTGAGGACAATGTAGGTGAAAGAGTATAGAACAGAGTACCAGCCGCTGACAAATATCATCAGCAACACAGTGAGCGCTACTCCCGAAACAATTGCCAGCAACAGCCTCGCATCCGTCAGCTTTGCCCTCGACGGGTATAGGAAAACGACGATGGGCACGATGAGGTAAAACAGTATCTCGGTTCCGAGGCTCCACCAGGCCAGGTTATAATAGTTGCCGTCCAGGTTGATGATGGGCATCTCGTGTATGATCTCGCGCCATGAAAACATCATATTCATGCCACCCGTCGCATTGTACCACGTAGGATAAGTATTCATGAACCAGATGACCAACGCGGCAAAAAGCAAGGCCACAAAATAAGGAGGGTATATACGCCAGAACCTTCGCCTGAAATACTCTACCACTTTGAACTCCCTCTGTTTTCGTAGATATGGCCGCAGCAACACCACACCACTAAGTACGAAGAAACGATCCACGCCAGACCCATCAACATAATTAAATATTGACCCCAGTATGTGCAGGTGCGACTTGTCTGACATTTTGATAATATTCGAGGCA
>CAINOM010000074.1 GCA_903851455.1 uncultured Bacteroidota bacterium
CTATTCTTGGATTAGGCAATAGTCCCAAAGGTGCATACATAGCGTCTGTGAGTGGACAGCTTGCTGTAAAAATGTATGACCCACCATCGGTGAAATAAGGCACCTGTGCAGATTGTTTGCTTGCCAGTTCAGCCTTGCTAAACGTAAGCGTCAAAGTCTTCTTATCTGAAGATATCGCCATATTCACAGGTATTGCATCGGGTGCCGCCGCCGCGCCAGGTGCAAATGATTTGCATAGACCTTTTCCAACACAAGCACCTCCACCCATCTGGGGTTGCCCGAAAGTCACACTCGGTGAGATCGATAATGCATCCTTGGTCGTTGTAACTGTACCTGTCGTTGTGCCAGTGACCCCGTTCACATTGTTGTTTACGGGTGTGCTGTTGCCGCAACTGGTAAATGCTGCAACGGCAAATAAGGTGCATAGCGATAAAATGGTGTTCCTGATCTTCATAATTTTGATCGTTTTTTGATTTGTGATTAAATCTGTTTTCTTAAAGTTTCGTACTTTGGGCGAAGATATAATTAGTTTTTATTTTTTTAATAGCCCAAATACTTTATTTCCAGTCATGAAGCCCGTGAAGCGCCGTTTTTCTAAGCTGAGTATATGCTTATGGGCGTGGGCGGTATTTGCTGTTTCGCCCTTTCTTGCCTTTGGTCAGTATAACCAGCATACAATAGATTCACTGCAAATAGCCCTAATAACCGCTTCGGATTCGGATAAAATAAGGATACTCGCTGAGCAAATGGTCAAGTCATTAGACTGCAAAGACTCCGCACTTAAAATAAAACTTGGGGAGCAGGCAAAACGACAAGCGGAAAAATTAAGATGGAATCAGGAGATCGCGAATGCAAACAGAGCATTGGGTACCGCCTATTTCGATTGCATGCGCAATTACACCAAAGCGTTTGAGTATTTTCAGGAAAATGTCGCACTTGCCCATAGAAGCAATGATAAAGTAAGTGAAGCTCTCGCGCTCGAAAATATCGCTAAGTACGATGAACGAATAGCGAGGCATGCAGAAGCACTGGACTATTTTAATAAAGCATTGGCGTTAGACCCGGATGTCGATCTTAAAATGGGCATATTAGGCGATATAGGCTTTACCTATACAAATATTGGGGATTTTTCACACGCATTGTCCTGCTATACAACTTCACTAAAATTGCTCGACAGCGTGATCCTATCGAAAAAAACAAGTGACATACAGGACACATTCCAGATGATCGCCTTGTTTCTGAATATGGGCGATATCTATCTTTCCGGTTCGCAACCTGACCGGGCGTTTGAGGATTACGATAAAGCTCTGAAATTAGGTAATCAGATAAATGACAAATCAATTGCCATCTATTGCCTGCTGGGAATAGGAAAAACATACCGCGCGAAGAAAGACTATCCAAAAGCGATCGAATATTATTTGACAGCATTAGGTTATTGCGATAGGGTTAGTGGCATCACAGACAAAGGAAAGATACTCTCCGAGCTTGCAAATGCCTACCTGCATTCGGGAGATAACGACAAAGCCATGGAGTACGCTCAAAGCGCGCTTACTCTTGGTCAGCAATACAACCAGATCGGGCAGATCCAAACGGCATACACGACACTTGGACAGATATACCTGAAGGATAACAAATACCCACTCGCCGTTTCATTCCTCCAAAAATCGGTGGCACTAGGCAGGGAAAACACACTGCCAGACGAAGAAAAAGACGCATGGCAAGCCCTCAGCATTGCCTATAAGCAACTGGGCCAACCAGCAAAAGCATTAGATGCTTATACCCATTACATCTCCATACGAGATAGCCTGTACAGTATATCCAAAGCAAACGAGCTCACACGCATAGACCTGGAATACACCTATAACAATAAGCAGGTGGTCGACAGCCTCAAGCAGGCAGGAGTATACAACCAAAAAATTCAACGTCAGCGGATCTTCACGTACACAGGTTTTGCCGGCGCCGCACTGATCCTGCTGCTGTCCTTCTTTATTTACCGAAACTATAACACACAGAAAAAATACAACGAACTCCTCTCCAAAGAACAGGAACGCAATCTCGCCCAGCTACAGGCCCAGGACAATGTGCTGACCGACATTGCCCATACCCAGGCCCACTTTGTGCGAGGGCCTGTTGCCAGCATACTGGGCCTTATACAGTTTTTCAACTACGACGATCCCACAGACCCGATCAATAAGGAAATAATGCAGGGCGTATCCGAGGCCACCGAAAAACTCGATGTCGTAGTAAAGAATATAGTGATAAAAGAAAACACCGCCCGCCGGGAAAGCAAAAAATAACGCCTCCTGTTCTCTGCCTCATCGCCGTTTTTTCCCATTTGGGTAGTATGGACCCTATTTTGCCGGTTTGGGTATGATTTTTTATTGGTAATATTAGGAAACTGAAAACAATTGAACACTAAATAATATACGTGGCTAAGATCATCTCCATATCTACTGAAGTACCCGATTACAAGCATACTCAGGAGCACCTGCTCGATTTCATGAAGGGTGCCTATGGTGCCGGCGATAAAGAGAGCAGGATATTGAATTACCTGTACAAACATAGTGGCATAGAAACCCGCTACTCGGTGATCCCTGACTTCACACTTCCCGTTAATGAATGGCAGTTTTTCCCGCATTCGCGCGACCTTGAGCCTTTTCCGGCACTGGAGCACAGGATGCAATGGTTCAAAAAGCATGCTATGCCCTTATCGCTGAAATGCGCTGAAAAATGTATCGACGGAGTTATAGATCGGAATGAGATCACCCATCTCATTACCGTAAGTTGCACCGGCATGAGCGCCCCCGGACTGGAACTGGAGCTGATGGATGCCATGGGCCTGAAAGCAAATACTACCCGCACCGCTATAAATTTCATGGGTTGCTATGCAGCCATCCATGGCCTAAAAATGGCGAATGATATCGTTACAGCCCAACCGGGCTCCAAAGTCTTACTGGTATGTACAGAACTGTGCAGCCTCCATTTTCAAAAGACATTTAGCGAGGACGCGATAACGGCCCCGCTTTTATTTGGCGATGGCTCAGCTGCAGCATTGGTGTGCGGCGATGACGACCCGCACCCCGGCATCCGGCTGGATAGTTTCTATTCGGAAGTATTGAAGGACGCAAAAGACTGTATGTCCTGGAACCTCTCTTCCACCGGCTTTATCATGACATTGGACGCAGATTTACCGGAGCTTTTCAGCGCAGATATCGGGCCACTTAAAGAGCGGGCCATTGCAAAGGCCGGCTACGAACAGGACGCCATAAAGTACTTCTGCATACATCCCGGCGGCAAGCGCATCCTCGAGGCCCTCAGCAAAGGATTATCCCTTACCAGCGGAGACCTCGAAGCATCATACAAGATACTGAGAGAATATGGCAACATGTCTTCAGCAACGGTATTGTTTGTATTGAAGGACATGTGGTCAAAACTATCGGCAGACAAGGGCGCGCATATTTTCGCCGCCGCATTTGGTCCCGGCCTTACGATGGAGAGTGCAATATTGACTGTAGTATGAGCCTTAAAACGAGATCTTACGAAAAAGAACTGCTGGACGGGGACGACATCCCTTTCGGCGATCTGCTCGTAAATCTGTCTGAGCTCAACACCATAGGAGAACTACTGGGAGGGCACAATGTTACCCGTCGCGGCATCGATTTTTTCCTGCGCCGCGTGCCGGATACACATACACTCACCATAGCTGAGATCGGTTGCGGTGGCGGCGACAACCTGTTCGCCATTCACGACTACCTGGCCAGGAAAAAAAAGCTAGCAAGTTTGACGGGCGTCGACATTAAACCGGATTGCATCAGGTACGCCCAAAGTTCTGGTTTCAATATACAGTGGATTTGCAGTGACTACCGGACCGTAGTATGGCCCGGCGACAAACCCGATATTATTTTCTCATCGCTGTTTTGCCACCACTTCACAGATGAGGAATTGATAGCCCAGGTGCAGTGGCTGAAAGAGAACAGCCGGATCGGTTTTTTTATTAACGACCTTCACCGGCATCCGCTGGCATATCATTCTATCAAGGTGCTTACAAAGCTCTTTTCAAAGTCTTACCTTATCAGGAATGATGCTCCGCTTTCCGTAAAACGTTCTTTCAAAAAGAAGGATTGGGCCCAGATACTTGCCGGTGCCGGCGTCAGCGCCTATGGCATTAAGTGGCAGTGGGCCTTCCGTTTTCTTATATGTGTGGATAATGAACAGTGATAAGACATACGACGTAGTGATCATAGGCGGCGGCCTTGCAGGCCTTGCCTCCGCCATACTGCTGGCGCGCAGGCAATACAAAGTACTGCTCCTCGAAAAGGAAAGCTACCCCAAACACAAAGTCTGCGGCGAATACATAAGCATGGAAAGCAAACCATTCCTGCAAAGTCTTGGCATCCCTGTAGATGACATGCACCTGCCGGTAATTAATAAACTGCAGGTGACCGACACACGTGGCAATGAGATCAACACACAACTGCCCCAGGGCGGTTTTGGCATCAGCCGCTACACGCTCGACGCGATGCTTGCCCAACTCGCTGAAAACGCCGGCGCTACCCTGCTTACAAAGACCCGTGCCGAAAATGTTCAGTGGGAGAACGACCATTTTAACGTGACCGCTAAGGGCGAGACATACAATGCGAAAATAGTGTGCGGCGCATGGGGTAAACGGAGCAACATAGACGTCAGGTGGCATCGCCCGTTTATCACTGGAAAGCCCAGCGCCCTCAACAACTATATAGCCGTGAAATACCACATCAGGTATCCGTGGCCGGCTGATGTTGTCGGGCTGCATAATTTCGACAATGGCTACTGTGGTATATCGCAGATAGAAGATGGCAAAACCTGCCTGTGCTATCTCACCACTGCCGCCAGCCTGCATAAATGCGGCAACGATATAAAAAGGCTGGAACAGGAAATAC
>CAINOM010000075.1 GCA_903851455.1 uncultured Bacteroidota bacterium
CACTTTTATTTTATTGTTGCTCTCGCATCTTTTGGTGTGGTATTCTACGTTCCTTACTCGGACAGGCATCCTTGGCAAAACTTCCGTGCATGCGTTTACCGGCGATGGTAAGGCGCTAACGTATCATCTGCTTGTGGTTATTGGCGTGTTGCTGGTGCTGGCCACAATGTTGCTTGTTCGCAGGTGGCGGGGACTGCCGCGCATCAAGACCGAGGAAGAAACTTTGTCGCGCGAGTTTTGGATGTTTATCGGGTCGGTGATATTGTTTCTCGCGTCCATGCAGATAGCGCTCAGCACCTCTATCCCTGTATGGTCGCCTCTCGCAAAGTGGATAACAGGTAAGGATTTCGCACCGCCGATCGACCCAATGCTTCATTACAACAATATACAAGTGTGGGTGGCCATCATCGTTGGTATATTGTCCGCATCGGTGTTATTTATGCGGTTTAAGAATAGTGATGCCCGGGTACTCGGGAAACGCCTGGGAATTACTGCGCTTATCGGCCTTTTAATGGCTGCAGGTATAGGGTGGGGGCAGCACATAAAAATGTGGCAATACGATATCATGCTGTTCGCGGCATGCTTTGGTATTGTAGCGAACATCTATTATGGTATAGTGGTGCAAAAGATCAGGTTTAAGAAACTTGGGCCATCCGTTTCTCACCTTGGTTTCGCTATGGTGTTACTGGGTATATTGCTTTCATCTTACAACAAGCATGCCATTTCGTTTAACATAACCGGTGAGGAGTTTAATCCAGGTAAGAAAACGGCAGAGGAAAATGCAAAAGAAAATAGCGAGAATGAATTGTTGTTCCGTGGTGTGAAATCCCCAATGGCAGAGTACCAGGCTACTTATGTTGACGACAGCCTCAGCATGAAAGGCAACGACAAGATCATTTACTACAACATATTCTTTGTAAAACAGGACCCTAAGACGAAGGAAGTAACGGAGCAATTTACCCTGCATCCCGATGCGTTTATTAATACAAAAGGGGAAGGCGTGCTCACCGTGAATCCTTCTACCAAGCATTTCTGGGACCATGACATCTTCACCTACGTGAACCACATTCATGGTGGCTTGCTGGACAAGAGCAAGACCGACACCATAAGCTACAAAAGCCATAAAGTGAGTAAGCCGGGAGATACTGTGATTCTAAACAGTGGTTATATGGTTTTCAAGGGATTGGACCGGAAGATCACCGACAGCCGCTACGTACCCGTTGACAGTGATCTGATCATCTCCGCCAGGTTCACTGTGTTCGATAACAAAGACAAACAGGTAAAAGACATTGCTCCGATCTACATATTGCGGGAAAGGCGCGAGATACTTCATATCGAGGATACAATTCCGGGCATGAACCTGAATGTGCGCTTTGAAAACCTGGCGGTGAAATCGCCCACAGATGTCACGACAGAGATAATGGTAAAGCAGACCGACTCAGACTTTATAGTACTCAAGGCGTTGGTGTTCCCCTACATCAATGTGCTGTGGCTGGGCGTCATCATTATGGTATTTGGCTTCTTTATCAGTCTGGGGAATTTGTTGAGTAGGGAGATCAGCCTGGCATCCGACAGATGATTTGTTTGAAGAATATTATCACTAACTTTGTGGTATGAAAACCGTAACGCTTCACTTCCCGGAGAGTCTGAACATTGAAGAATGGGAGATAAGCATGTTCCTTGCCTCTAAACTATATGAGGACGGCAAATTATCCTTGGGGCAGGCTGCAGACCTTGTCGGCCTTACTAAGAAGTCTTTTGCAGAACTGTTGGGCAAATATGGCGTTTCTCTTTTTAATTTCCCCTCCTCGGACTTAGCAAGAGATGTAAATAATGCCTAAGACAATAATTTGTGATACTAGTTGTTTTATTATCCTCAATAATATTGAAGAACTAGATTTGCTGCAAGGGGTATACGGTATCATCATCACAACACCTGAAATTGCCGATGAATTTGGTGAGCAATTCCCTTCATGGGTTGACATACGGTCCGCTTCTAATGGCTACTATCAGCAAATACTTGAACTGCAAATTGACAAAGGAGAAGCGAGTGCAATTGCATTGGCAATTGAAATTCCGGATTGCGTCGTTATTCTCGATGACAATAAAGCCCGGAAGGTTGCCGAAAACCTCGGACTTGAAATTACAGGTACAATTGGCGTGATTATCAAGGCGAAGCTCAACGGTGTAATCATTTCAATCAAACCTTACCTGGAGAAGCTTAAAGCAACAAATTTCCGTATATCAGATGAGTTGATCGAAATGGCTTATAGTGCGGCGGGAGAGCTATAGTTTATTAGCAGTTGCTCATGCAATTTCAAGACTTGTGGCAGCACTGCCGAAACGTCATCATTGAAGATAACATGATCACACCGCTTCATTTTTTCCTCTTCATTCATTTGTTGCGCCATGATGGA
>CAINOM010000076.1 GCA_903851455.1 uncultured Bacteroidota bacterium
AATTTAGCAAAGAAAAAGGTAAAAAAACTTTGTTCTTTGCATAGACTTCCGGTACCAAATTTTTCATTGCAATATTTTTTTATTACGTTTATTTAAAATAATCTTACCTCCGAACACCAAGCAATGGACGAAAACATTTTCAAAAAACTGCTCTCTATAGTTGTTACCTGCATGGTGGGGTGGGTGTGTACCTACCTGGCGGTTCATGTCTTTTCCGATTACAAATTCGGTTTGTTCGTGTGGCTGCCCATTGTCATGGGGGCGATATCCACAATGCTGTATGGCTACAAGAACAGGGTAGCAAAGAAGAAGCTTGCCTGGAATGCCCAGTTGACGCTACTTGTTTACTGTATTGGGCTGCTCATCTTCGCTTTTGAAGGCGTTATTTGCCTGTTTATGGCAGCGCCCATCGGCATGATCTTCACCTGGCTTGGCTTCCTTATTGGCTATGCATATGTCAATAAATGGAATAATAAAGGAACGTCTGCCGTTGTCATTGTGCTCATCCTCTCCGTGCCGTCGCTTATGGGTTTTGAGCATTCGGTGCCGCAAAAAGATGATATCCGGTCGGTTGTGACCACGATCGAGATCGACGCGTCGCCGGAAAAGGTCTGGCAGAATGTGGTTCGCTTCCCGCAGCTCAAGGAGCCTAGCGAGCTCATCTTCAAAACCGGCATTGCCTATCCCATCAACGCTACTATAAGCGGAAATGGGGTGGGAGCAGTGCGGCACTGTAACTTTTCCACCGGCAGCTTTACGGAGCCTATCACGGTATGGGACGAACCCAACCTGCTGCGTTTCTCGGTCTCAGAACAGCCCGAGGCTATGAGAGAGCTGAGCATCTATGACATCCATCCAAATCACCTGCATGGGTACTGGGTGTCGCAGCAAGGGCAGTTCAGGCTAACCCGGCTGGCCAATAGGCATACTTTGCTGGAGGGCACCACCTGGTATGTGAACAAGATACAGCCGGGCGTCTATTGGTCACTGTGGAGCGACTATATTGTGCATACGATCCATCGGCGGGTTTTAGATCACATTAAGACGCAGGCCGAACTTTAGTTTTGTTTCTTACTTTTGAGGCATGCGCCTGCTTATTTCAAACATCAAACAACTGCACCAGGTAGAAACCAGGGCGCCCCGGTTAAGGGTGGCCGGGAAAGATATGGCTGTAATGCCTTATATAGACAATGCCTGGCTGCTTATAGAAAATGGTCTTATACACAGCTTTGGTGATATGGCATCTTTGCCTGAAACTCATGCAGATGAGACGATAGACGCGACCGGCAAAATGGTCTTACCCGCCTGGTGCGACAGTCATACTCATCTTGTTTTTGCTGCTCCACGGGATGTTGAGTTTGTGGATCGTATTAAAGGTTTGAGTTATGAAGAGGTGGCCCGCAGGGGCGGAGGCATACTTAACTCTGCCAGTCGGCTGAATGCGATGGACGAGTCCGAGCTCTATGATCAGAGCCTGGAGCGACTACACAGAGTGATGGCCCAAGGCACTGGTGCGATAGAGATAAAAAGCGGCTACGGGCTGTGCCTGGAAGGTGAGCTGAAAATGCTCCGTGTGATCAGGAAGCTGAGGGAAAATGTGAAAATACCGGTTAAAGCTTCTTTTTTGGCCGCTCATGCTTATCCTGTTGATTATAAAGAGAATAAAGAAGGTTACATAAACCTGATTATTGAAAAAATGCTACCCGTTGTTGCCGGTGAGGGGCTGGCGGACTACATGGATGTATTCTGCGAAAAAGGCTTTTTTGGCGTACCGGAAACGGAGAAACTACTTGAGGCCGGGCTGAAGTACGGGCTCAAGCCGAAGATACATGCC
>CAINOM010000077.1 GCA_903851455.1 uncultured Bacteroidota bacterium
AATTGAGTAGGAGGTGAGGGATTAGTTCCCTCACCGTCCTCTCACACCACCGTACGTGCCGTTCGGCATACGGCGGTTTGTCAGAATAATGGTTGCTGTTATTTCAACAGGACGGTCTCATTTAGTTGTTGCACTGCTTAACTCAGCTCCTCTTGCCTTTTACTCTCGGCTTCCAGCCTACCCTCAGGCAAGTAGTTCTCTAACGAGGTTCGGCTTCATAGTCTCGCCGTAAACGCATAAGGCCTTCGTCTTATTCCAACATTCAGCCCTTCAGCTTCGTTGAGTTTCTTCCGCGATGATCTATATCGCCTCGTTTTCCGCTTACTATGGCCTCGGCTGACTTCTGTTAGTAACCAGTAACATCTTTAACTCT
The DNA here is from genome assembly GCA_903851455.1 of uncultured Bacteroidota bacterium. Classification (GTDB taxonomy): domain Bacteria; phylum Bacteroidota; class Bacteroidia; order Chitinophagales; family Chitinophagaceae; genus Nemorincola. The sequence continues at coordinate 374 of CAINOM010000077.1, forward strand.
GTCACCAGTTTGTCGCTTCGCCACTCGCGCGTAGCCCGCTAACATTACTAACAGATCTCTCAGGGTAAGGATATACGCTTTCCGTTCATGTGGCCGCCGCATTTACGTAGCTATATTTCGTACAGTAAAGGGCTTTTGTTTCTGTGGCAACATCACCCATATAGCCCCGCCTTGTATGCGGTTTCTGTTCGTCAGCCCGAACGTTTGCCGCCAGCTTCTTTCAGATTCGCAGTCACCCACGACACCCTTGCTCTTGGCTAATACTCCCTACTGTAAAGCGTATTCGGGACTTGCACCCTATAGATTACATCCATGCCTGACACACCACCAAAAAGAGCGGCAAAATGCCGCTCTTTTATTTAATAAAATACCTGGGGATGCTTTCATACTTTGCTCTGCACAACAATCTCAAATCCCCAATTCCACAAAAGCTATATCAACGCTATGCTCCTGTTCACAAACTCGGTGAGCTCTGCACCTGTCAGCATGCCTTGTGATAACATAGCGAGATCAAATGCCTGCTTGGCCAGTTGTACCTGCTGATCCTTACTGGCCTTCAATATCTTACTAATAAGCTTATGGTTGCCATTGATAGCTACCTTGTAGTTATCCGGTATAGCGCCATAGAAGCTCATGCCTCCGCCCATTGCCGACATATCCTTCATACGGCGCATGAATTCATCCATGGTTACTGTTACGGGCACTTCATCTGCGCTCAGGCCTTCTATCTCCACCTTCATATTCGGCCGGTTTATCGCCTGCTCAAATATCTCTTTCACTTCCTTGCTTTCAGCCTCACCAAGTACCGACTCCGTTTTCTCTTCCTTGGCGATCAGTTTGTCCACCACATCAGCATCTACACGCTTTAGTTGTGTCTTCTCGAGTTTGCGCTCCAGGTTGTGTATGAAGTGACTATCCAGCGGTGAGTTCATCAGCAGCACATCATAACCCTTGCGGTTGGCGCTCTGTATAAATGAGTCCTGCTTTGCCGGGTCGTTGGTATAGATGTAGACTACATTGCCGTCTTTATCTGTCTGGGCGGGTTCCACCTTTTCGCGGTATTCGTTCAGTGTATAGTTTTCTTTTTTGGTATTAGTAAGCAGCGCAAAATCTTTTGCCTTATCGTAGAATTTCTCTTCGCTGATCATGCCATATTTCACGAAGATGCCAATGTCCGGCCATTTCTCTTCGAATCCCTTGCGGTCGCTTTTGAACAGCTCAGACAACTTATCCGCCACCTTGCGCGTGATGTAGCTGTTTATCTTTTTCACATTGCTGTCTGCCTGCAGGAAGCTGCGCGATACATTCAGCGGAATATCCGGAGAATCAATAACGCCATGCATCAGCATCAGGAATTCAGGCACTATGTCTTTTACATCGTCTGTAATAAACACCTGGCGCGAAAACAGCTTGATCTTGTTGCGCTGCAGCTCGAGGTCTGGTTTTACTTTAGGGAAGTAAAGCACACCCGTGAGATTAAACGGATAATCCACATTGAGATGTATCCAGAACAATGGGTCTTCGCCCATTGGATATAGCTCACGGTAGAAAGCCAGGTAATCCTCATCCTTCAGTTCAGTAGGCGTCTTGGTCCAGATTGGCGTAGTATTGTTTACAATATTGTCTACCTGTATCTCTTTCGTTTTTGTCTTGCCGTTCTCGTCTTCGCCGTCATCTACATACTCCTCTTTAGTACCGAATTTTACCGGCACCGGCAGGAACTTGCAGTATTTGTCCAGTATCTCCTGCAGCTTGTACTTATCCAGGAATTCTTCACAGTCTTTGTTTACATGCAGAATAACCGTGGTACCCCGCTCTGTGCGGTCGCCGGGTGTGATCTCAAATTCGGTACTGCCATCGCATACCCAGTGCGCCGGCTGTGCGCCGTCCTGGTAAGAAAGGGTTTGTATCTCTACATGATCGGCCACCATGAATGCCGAATAGAAGCCAAGGCCGAACTTGCCGATAAGCTCATTGGCATCTTTGGAGTCCTTGAATTTTTCTACAAATTCAGTAGCGCCGGAGAATGCGATCTGGTTGATGTATTTTTTGATCTCTTCAGCGGTCATACCAAGCCCGTTATCGGCTATGGTAATGGTCTTTTTCTCGGCATCGAATGAAACCTCTACAAGTGGCTCGCCGAGGCTGCCATTGTATTGACCGAGCGCCGCCAGGCGTTTGATCTTTTGCACCGCATCTACGGCATTAGATACCAGCTCCCTGAGAAAAATCTCATGATCTGAGTATAGAAATTTCTTAATAATGGGGAATATGTTCTCCGTGTGGATCGAAATCGTTCCTTTTTCCTGCATAGTGAAAATTTTATTTTATTTACACCATACCCCCAACAATCTGCATTCCAAAGTATAAAAATTGACAAATTGACAGTTCTAAATACAATTATCGTTTCCAGGATACGGGCGTGCGGGCATACGTCATCACCTTAGTAGGTATGGGCCCAGTATTGAATCGTTTCCGTTATACTTAAATCTGTGAAGTAATAGGATACACTGTCGTTATTGTAGAAATACAGTACGTAGCCATTATAGTTATTGACGGATGGTTTAAAATAAAAAAAACCGCCTGTATTGTCAGTATGATCGTACGAGTACTGATATCCCGTAGGCTGAAGACTCACCGTATTGTCGTCAATGATGGTTAATGAAAATGTGCTGTTATAAGAAAGAGTTGTATCCTGCTGAATACCGGAAGATGGATGAGTCAATATACTGTCATATACCTCCCAATTCCTCACCCTGCCCATTTTGTTTGTGGGAACCGCTGTAGAACTCTTCTTACAGCCGGAAGCAGTCACCAATGCTATAAGTATTAAGACGACAGAAGACGTGATTAAGGATTTCATACAACGACAACGCTAAAATATGATAATTATTATATTTTCTACTAAAGCAGATCGAAGGCTCCAAGATATCCGGCAATTGCCGTTTTGTCATTGAACATCATCACATCCAGTATGGACAGATATGGGATGAACTCATTTGCAAACTGGGGATAAACTATTGGTCTCATCTTGTGAAACTGCAGATTGATGCCATTTGCGGCAAATTCATTTCGGTCATATAGCTCCACACCGCCGATAGGGTTTATGTAGGTGTCTGCTCCCAGCTTCCGCGCGAGCTCGATTACCTTGTACTTGCCTTTGAGGCTATGGTCTATTTCTACAGTTGAGGATACAATAAGCGGTGTATCTATGCTCAGATAAGCGGTGATCTTTTTCAGCGAATTAAAAATGAAAGCAAAGAGATTTTGCTCATTGTCATTAAAGATGTCTTCTATTACCGGGTAGGCCGTTTTAAATTGCGGCGCCTTGCTATAGGCAGACCGTACCTGGCCCAATATCTTATTCTTCTCCTTTTCAAAATTATCTCCCAGCAACCGCTGATCTACATTCAGGAAATCAGAATCATTTTTTAGTGGCAGACTGAACATGACATCCTTACCGTTGAGCAGCATACGGTTACGGTGTATCCAGCCCTTTTTGGTGAATTGTATATTGTCATATATCACAAGTTCATCGCAGGCATTTATCATCTGGAAATAACCCAGGTAGGGAAGAAAATAAGGCTGCATGATTCCTGCTGTCATCTTTTCGCTTTCGTTTTGGGCGTCTTCGTTTTTGCAAGGCAAGTTAGGAAAATAAAATACAGATTGTAGCCTGCGAAGTACCGACCACCCATTTCAGCGTGGAAATCCATATTTTGTTGCAACTTTGCGCGCAACTGCCATGGGGATCAAAAAATTCGTTTTTAAAATACTTTTATTCACTATCCCGTGGGCAATAGCATGGTGTGTGCTGGAGCACAAATTGTCGCAGATACCCAACAGCTACAGCAAGAAAAGAGCCAGCCTTGAAAAACAAACGGACAGCATACAGGCGCTATTCCTTGGCACATCTCACACCTACCATGGCGTCAACCCCGACTATTTCTCCTGCTACGGCTTCAACCTGGCCGACTACCTGCAGACGATATACTACGACAAGCGGCTGACGCTGAAATATATAGACAAAATGCCACGCCTGAAGGTGGTAGGTATAGAAGTCTGTTACTTCTCACTCTACTACCAGTTGCGACACCACCCTGTAGAAAGCTGGCGCGACTACTTCTATTCGCAATACTGGGGCATAAACTACAAAGACCTGCCTGTAGGCGAGCTGAAGCGATATTCTAAGGTAGCACTCTATACCCCCGAGAAAGTAAAGGAATACGTAAGATCCGGCTTCAAAGTAGATCTTGCGCCCAACCTCACCGGCAAGGGATATATGCCGCTGGATACCCTGCCGACCGGAAAAGAGAACCTGATGCTGACCTCTGCCGAAGGACGTACACGCATAAAGCTGTGGCAGGAAACCATAGACACAACACAATATGCAGCCATAGTAAGCGACCTGGAAGACTTTGTGAAGGAACTGCGCCGAAGGAAGATAGAAGTGTTTTTTATCAACACGCCCTGCCTGCCGGTTGTGACCACCTTATGCGACCCGCGCATTCTGCAAAAGAACAAAACCGCGATAGACGATCTCTGCACCCGTTACAATTGTCGTTACTTTGACTACTTTACAGATAACCGCTTCGGCGCAAACGAATTTTCTGACGTGGACCATCTGAATCTTACCGGAGCGCGCCATTTCAGCGAGGTTATTAATACGGAGGTGCTGGGGAATTATATAAAATAGGATGTTTTTCAAAAGCAAAAAATATCTGACTGTCCTCTGTATAATGACCATACCGGTCATTATTTACTTTTATTTTTTGCCATGGAAGACAACCACCATCTATGGGGATGATCTCTCCTTTTTCAAAGACTTGTCCGGCCTAAAAAGCTTCTCCCAGATGATCCGATTATCAATGGCGGGTGGTAAGTTCAGGCCCGTTCAACTCTTCACTTCGCGACTGATCTTCGATTTATTCCAAAAAAACCTGAACCTCTATTACCTGTTCAACGTTTTGATCCAATCATTAAATACGTGTCTTGTTGCCTTACTACTAAATCTATTCCTACAATCAGTTTTTCTCTCATTTTCATTCAGCCTTTTCTACGGGCTGTCGAGGTTCTCGTTCTATGATATGACGCAATTGTTTTGCGGTGGTGCCCTGGAAGGGCTGGCTGTTACCTTTTTTTTACTGTCATTGTTTTTTATACTGCGTGCACTGATGGACGGCAAACGCAACCCACGAACAATTTACACCTCTTTTCTATGGAGCATTTTGTTTGCCAACTTAAGTATTTGCACTCACGAGAGGTATATAGTTCTGTTCCCATTCATCCTGGTTGTGGCCTTGTTCTCTGCAGCACGGCAAATGTTGACAAATAGACAGAAAGCCCTAGCCACCATTCTGATTGTGGTGTCTGTCTTACTAAATGTCGCGATAAAAAAATACGTTTATGCAACACCATTTTTCGTTGGTACTGGCGGTACGAATATTACTTTCTCATTGACTTCAGCATTTACTTTCCTGGCCGATGCTGTTATGAGCATTGCACAGATCAATTCAAAACCCGAATATCTTACCGGGCTACCGTTTGCAGCTTTAGCCACCCCTGAGAAAGCAATAATACTCTCCTTACTGTGTGGCATTCTGCCGATTTTTTTCGCGTACCTGTGGCGTGTGCGGAAAGTTTTTGAATTAAACGATGAGCCAGAGAAAAATAGATTTTTCATTTTCCTAATTCTCGGCCTGCTATTCGCTTTATGCCTTCTGCCGGCTATAGTTACAATACGTCTTGAACAAAGATGGCTGCAGGCCTCGTTTTGTATTTTCATTCTTATGGTCACTATAGCTTTGTGCAGCCTGCTACCACGAATGAATGCTTTGAAAGGTGTGGCATTCGCATGCAGCGCTGCATTCTTTTTATGGCCGAATTATTATTACTTAAAAAACGGTGCGAATAACCTTTATATGAAAAGTGCCGAAAATTCTGCTGCACTACTTGCGAATGCTATCAAAAACGGGAGCATCCACCAAAATACAAATACGATCTATTTGCTCGAAAAGAAAAAGGATGAAAATGCAAACAATGCCCTGAACTGGGCTATTGCCGATGGATATCTGTTTAACTTCTACCAGGGTAAGAGCAAGAAGATCATTTATATTGATTCAGTATCTACAAGGTCAGGAAATCCCTTATTGAATCCGCTGCTGATAGACTTCAACAAGGACAGCTCGCAAATACTGTACGCTAAAAACAGTATACTTGACATCACAGCCAGCTACCTAAAAGACTCGCTAAAAAATTTTAAGTATTAACTGCAACGCAGTTGGGCTGCATTACGGCCACAGCCATACCAATTTGAAAAATCCCCCATTAAAAACTCCCCATCGCATCTTTCTTTCGAGTGACGAATGATGCCGGGAAGAGCATGACCACCAGGCCTTCTCGCTCCAGCCGGTTCTTCAATGTTTTGCGCAATGCTTCTTTAGGAGACTTTACCAGCAAGCTCCTGTTCATATCAGTGCATTGTGTGTGTTGAGTAGAAAGTTCCATAAGCTTAATTTTACACAAAAGTAAACGTTAACCACCAAATAACAAAAGAAAAAGTTAACCGTTAACAATATAAATTTTTATAATTCTCGTAGCTAACTGACTGTTAGCACTGCACATATCCATGGTTAAGTATAATTAACATTTCTTAAGAAAACACATGAAAAACAACTTATCAGCGAGCTGTTAAAGGGAGAATAATTGCCCCCCGAATCTCGCATGCGGACCATCAAAAACAGCGGGCGTTTCAACAATTGTATATTCCATATTTATAGGTACTTTCGTGCTCAGATCAGTACGGTATATCTGAAAAAATACAATCATGAAAAGACTGTTTACCATTCTCGCTGCTGC
>CAINOM010000078.1 GCA_903851455.1 uncultured Bacteroidota bacterium
AACGTTTAGGTCCGCTCCATTTTCAATCAGCCCTTTATATTGCCTGTGGGCAAAGATGCCGCTCCACCTGTAGCCAGGCTTGTTCATAGGATAAAACGATGGGAAAGCCCATATCCTGAGCGCACTATTTTTACTGCATAACTTTGTGTACAACAACCGGGAGGTATCTTTAAAGTTTCCCCATTTTTGCACTATAAAATTTCGTGCCACCGACCCTAAACGTTCTCTTAATTTTTTGTCGCTTAACAGTTCCAGTAGTTTTTCGGCAAGTATATCTGGCTGTTTGGCAGGTATCAATATACCGTTGTCCCCATCCTTGATCAGTTCGTTGTGGCCGCCCACATCGGTGGTTATTACAGGCAGGCCGGAGGAAAGCGCCTCAAGCACCACGTTCGCCATCCCTTCTGAGTGAGAGGGAAGGCAAAAGATATCTGCTATGTTATAGATCTTGTACAACGACCGCGGAGATACTCCGTCCAGCGCGAGGAAAGATGATGTTAATCCCCGCAGCTCTACTTCCCCTACCAGGTCAAAATCCATCAGTCCTGTGTACACACCAACATGGAAAAAATCAGGATTGACCTTTTTTATTTTTTCAAGAGCATCAAAAAGCTCTATCCATCCCTTTCGCTTACTGGCGGTGCCAATTGTGAGTATGATGGTCTTATCTGTTGGTATATTGTATTCTTTCTTCGTTCGCAGTATATCTTCAGGCAAACCGGGCTTGAAAAAATCATAATCAACGCCCATATAGACCACATCGTACTGCATAGATATGCCGCAGATACGGTTTGCTTCTTTACCCAGGTAGTCGGCCACCACAAATCTCATGTCGGCGCCCACCCATGTGTCTCTGAATTGCTCAAGAGACCCTGGTTTCTCGTGCGGGAATAACACTACGTCATCCCCAATGCACAGAATAGCCGACCTTATGCCTAACAGGCGTGCAGCCTTCTGTACGATCACAGAATTGGGTGTCCACTGAGAGTAGAAAATATCGTTTTCAGGGTCCAGCGAAATATTGTTTTCCTTAAAGAAGTCCACGATGGCATCGATGGTTCTTTCTTCAAACGATTTCTTTACATACCGGTTGGGCCGCATATTTGCTATGCGCGGATGGAAGATGGTAATACCATTGTAGATTCTTTTGGCAGGGTAGTTGAGCGCAGCATATTGCTTCCATTCAGGATGCAATACCGAAAATGGGAATGGCGGGTGCCAGGGTACGGGAATGACTACTTTCAGGTCAGCCCCGTTTGCGATTAGTCCTTTATATTGCCGGTGTGCAAAGATACCGTTCCACCTGAATCCGGTTTCGTCAAAAGGATAAAAAGCAGGGAAAGCCCATACGCTCATAAAAATGGCTTAAAAGAACTGTTATTTTCTGTACCGGGCAAACCACAATTCCTTCTGTGGTGTATGATGTACCATTGGTTTGTCTGCAGGGTTTATGGCTTTTTTTACTGCCCTTACATACAACTCAGTATTGTTTATGGTCCGGATCACATCTGTGAATCCATTGTCCTCCAGTAATTTCTTGATGTAGCTATACTCAAAGCGCCTGTTCAGCAATGGGGAGAACAGGTCATGGTTCTGATGTATTTTGGTTCTGTCGCCTCCTGCCTTTTCAACCAGGAATTTTTCTTTTTCTTCCCAGGTAGTGAGGGTATTATAGCGCACCCTGTTCTTAAATACTTCTATATCCTGTTCGTAGTTCAGGGTTTCCCTTCCGTAGATATTCACGTATATGAAGCCGCCGTCTTTCACCGTATCCATTACCTGCTGGAACGACTTGGTGAAACTCGTCACAAATGGCAGCACGCCCCACGACCATGCAAGATCGTATTTCTTACCTGCCGGCAGGTGCGATGATAGTTCCTCCAGCGGGGTAACAATGAATTCCTTCTTTACGTCGTTGATATTTTTCAGCTCATCTTTAGTTGCATCGATCGCCGACTGGTTCACATCCACTGCGGTGATGTTGGCACCTAGTTTCGCAAGGCCATACGACCACCTGCCACCACCGCAGCCGCAGTCTATTACGTCTTTTCCCTTGAACCATTCTTTATCGATCAGCAGTTCGTGTTCGGTGATGATGCTGGTCAGATTTTCATTGAACCATTTATCACTAAGCATGATCTCACCTTCTCTCAGTTCCTTCCATTGAAATCCAAAAGCATTTTCTGTCTGGGTGGCAGCCAGTGGCAGTGCATTGTCTACATCATGTATCTGGTTGTACAGCAATTTATACAGCGCATCAATATCCTGTTTGTTACGTTCTATCCTCACGTCGTATGACCTGAGAATTGGAGACAACATCTGCTTAATTAACTTTTTCATCCTATGCTATTAAAAAATACCGGGAATATGATTAAACGAACTTTCTTATTTTTTCAACTTAAGTAAAGAGGGGAAAAACAGCACCGTAGTAAAATATATAATCTCCTTTATATTTTTCTTATCTGTGTACTTGAGGTAGTCAGACGCATTTTCTGCTACGTATTTCATTTTCTTCAATCCCTTCAGGTCCTTTGAGCCAAAAATAAGTTTAATTTTCGACATCTGCAATAAACGCCGCCGTATCAGTTTATCATGCCGGAACTCGAAATATTCATTCGCCCCGGCAAACAATTTGAACAGATCAGTATACGCTTCTTTTTTTACTTTTTCGGTTTTGGTGATGCCACCGGGATGCTCACGGTAAACAGCTGTAATACCCGGCAGGCACTTGAATTTACCCTTGTCGCCCAGCAGCAGATGCATCGCCACATCACCACTGGTTGCGTTTGTATAAAAGTCCGGCAGCGGCCGGGGGAATATGTTCCTGAAAAACATGGTAACCGTAGGTATGAAGCACTTTTCTGCCATAGCCACATCCTCCAGCGTAAACTCATCGCCGGTAAATTCAGGATAAGGACTGATCGCCTCATTGCCGTGCTGGTCCTGCACCTCTACCCTGGTAAAGCAGAGTGTAAATTCAGGATTGGCCTCCATGAAATCGAATTGATTTTGCAGTTTTTGCGGATCGGTCCAGAAGTCATCCCCTTCCAGGAAGGCGATGTATTTGCCGCGGCAATGCATCAGGGTATTGGTTGCATTGAACTTTGCCCCCATGTTCTTTTCCGCATAAAGGGGAACAATGATGTCCGGGTATTTGGCTGCATACTCTTCAATGATCTGCCGGGTCCTGTCTTTTGAACCATCCTCACCGATCACCATCTCAAACTTAAAATTGCACTTCTGGTTCACCACACCTTCTAGAGCATCAGCAATAAACTTCTCATGATTATAGGTAATGTTGCATACACTTACTAACGGCGCCTCACTATTCATTCCAGTAGTTGTTTTTTCGTATCAGCTCAAAATATTCATCGCGGGTAATCCCCACCACATGCCTGTCCCAGAATTGGTTTTTTCTAAAGTACCATTTTTTTTGCGTGCCTTCTATAGTCCAGCCACACTTTTTGGTATAAACCCCCAGCGAACCGGCATTGTATTCTATTATTGTTGTGTCCAGCCGGTTAAGGCCCAGTTCTTCAAATGCGAATCTCATTATCGCCATTACGGTATCCACCGCGTATCCCTTGCCGCGATGGGTCATATCGCCTATGGTTATGCCGTGAGAAGCGTTTTTGTCCTTCCAGTTAATGTCTACCAGGTTTGCTGATCCTATCAGGCCGATCCCCGGCACATCAATAGAATACCGCTGGTTAAGGGAGTGAAGATTGAGTGACTCAAACCATTTCTGCTGGTCATTCATGCTGGAAGGGAAATGCCATCCGCCGATCAAAGAGGCTATCTCGGGATCATTTGTCCATTTATGCAAAAAAGGGAGATCTTCCCTTTCTACAGCCCTCAGTGTTACCAGTTTCCCTTTAATTGCCATTAGCGCTGCTTAAATATTATCAATAATACGGTCCATATCGTTCTTATCATATCGCTGGTCTACAGGCAATGCAACAAGATTGTCAGACAAAAAATATTCATAGTTTTCCTTCGTCGTCCAGCCCCTCACATTCGGCCAGTAATCCGGTATAAAGATCTTCTCGCTGATCAGCGCTTTTCTCAATCCCGGGTTTGATACCAGCAACGGATAGCAAAGTGGCCCGTTAGCAGAACTAAAATTAATGTTTAGTTCATTAATTTTTGCCAGCTTGTTGTGCAAATATTGAAAATTATCTTCGCGTCGTCGTTTACAAAAATCATAGTCAATGCCGGCCATTATCGCCTGGCTGATCGCTGACATCGCATTCATATCTGTACCGGAGAGCCGGGCTTCATTTGCTAAAAAGTCACCATAGCCTGATTCTATGCCTGTATCGTAATATTTAAGGAGGTGGCTGCACGATGCAAAGGATACTTCCCGTTCCAGGGATATCTGTTCAGCCGCATTGGTCTGCGCATAAGCGCCATCGGGCACACCGAAGAACTTGCGACAGGAATAAAATGTATCTGTATTGGCCTCCGGCCTCGAAAAAAATGCCTGCGAATTGTCAATGATCAAATTACGCATTTCCTTACATAACCGGGAAACCGTATCATCCTTCACCCCGAAATAATTGATGTACAAAAAACACTCGCCGTCTTTTACTGCAATATCTGTCGTTGGCTCCAGCTTATTGTTAACAGCATAAAACGAATGTTTTAACCCCAGTTTTTTGATGGGCTCCAGTAATGCGTCGCAGCAATAATAGGGAAGATGGACAAGTGAATATTTATTGACCCGCAGGATGTACTCTAATGCATGCCGTCCTGTATTCAGTTTTATCAATTGATCATGATATTCCAAACCACCCGAAAATTCCATTCCTAAATAACCGCCTAGAGTCTTCATTGAATTTATCCATATTTATAAGTTGTCAGTAATTCCGGTCACCGACAACAATCATATAAAGGGGTAAAATTACGATAAAAAGGGCCTTAGGAATTTATTTCGTCATCGCGCCTCAATTGTTTATGGTACGCAGTACTATGCGGGCGATCATATCGATAACCTCTTCTGTAAGATCATGCGACGATGGCAGGCATAAGATACGGCTCGCTATGTCACCGGATATAGGTGTATTGGCGGGTTTTACATAGTTCAGTGTAGACAGGCAGGGGTAAAAGTAACGGCGGGGCGATATCTTATGCCCCTCAAGTTCTTTGATCACTTTTAGCAATACTTGCTCGCTTTCAAAAATAAAAGGGCAGTAAGCATAGTTAAATCCGGCCTGTTCATTTAGGGTTATTCCGCCCAGGTTGGCATGGCCCATCCGCTTATGATAGGTATCCCAGATCAATTTTCGTTTCGCAAGAATATCATCTATGTATTTGAGATTGCACAACCCCATTGCTGCATGGAATTCAGAGTTCTTGCCATTAATACCTACGGTCGCAAATGTCTCTGGCCCGTTGTGCCCGAAATTGCGCAGGAACGACATTTCCCGCAGCAAATTCGAATCCTTGGTGACTACAGCACCACCTTCGGTGGAATGAAACAACTTGGTAGCATGAAAGCTCGTAGTACAGATATCACCGAATTCAAAAACTGAACGTCCTTTATAAGTGGTACCAAATGCGTGTGCCCCGTCGTAAATGACCTTTAGGTTATGTTTTGCGGCTATCTTTTCTATAGCTTCAATATCACATGGATTGCCGAAAACGTGAGTGGCAAGTATCGCTGAAGTCCGGGGTGTTATTGCTGCTTCTATAAGTGCAGGATCAATATTTAATGACTTTCGGTCTATATCTACAAATACGGGTTCACACCCTTCCCAAACTATAGATGAGGTAGTAGCCACAAAACTGAAAGGCGTGGTGATGATCTCACCTTTAAGCCCAAGTGCCTTTATGGCGATCTGTAATGCGATGGTACCATTCGACAGAAACAAAAGGTGGTTCACCCCGAGGTAATCCTTCAGCTTCAGCTCCAGCTCATTCACCAGCGGGCCGTTATTGGTCAGCCATACGCGGTCCCATATACCTTTCAGATATTGTTCGTATTCCTCGAAAGGCGGCAGAAAAGGCTTTGTAACATTTATCATAAACAGATCAGGTAAGCGTGAACGGCAGTGTAGGTCTGACAGCACCTATCCATTTGCCAAACCAACTGCCGGTTCTTGGTTCGTCAACAACTTCAAAAGTAAGGATATCTTCAATGGTAAAGATTACCGGTCCCCGGTCCTTAACAAAATAGAGCGTTATGGTGTAAATATCATCGTTAAGCAGCCTCGCCGGAATAGTAAGCGTGCTGCTGTGGCGCCCGGTACCAAGCGGCAGTGAGAGTGTGGAAACATTAAAAATACACAGGCCCGCCGGTGTACTCAGGAAAAGGCTGATATTCAGGTTGCACTCCTTGTGCAAAATGAATTCGAAAGTGAGGTCCATCTCTGTTGCCACATCTATCGCGTCCGTATCTTTTTGTAGCTTAGGATTTAGCCGTGCGCTCATAATGCTCAGGTACTCATTGCCCGGGGCTTCGTCCTCATTACTCCATTCAGCCGCAATGCAATTTTTTACTTCACGACTCAGGTAGTTGTTGATCACTTTATCGGTATCACCCTGGTCCACAATGTGGCCGGCCTTCAGGTAAATAGCGCTCTTACACAGGCTTTGCACCGCCTGCATATTGTGGCTTACAAATATGATAGTACGGCCGTGGCTGGCCACATCGCTCATTTTGCCAAGGCATTTTTTTTGAAACTCTGCATCGCCCACCGCCAGCACCTCATCCACGATAAGTATCTCCGGCTCCAGGTGTGCCGCCACGCCAAATGCAAGGCGAACATACATGCCCGATGAATATCTTTTTACCGGTGTATCTATGTACATCTGCACACCCGCAAAATCCACGATCTCGTCAAATTTCCGCAATATCTCTTTCCGGGTCATGCCCAGTATAGCTCCGTTCAGGAATATATTCTCACGCCCGGTAAGCTCCGGATGAAAGCCAGTGCCTACTTCAAGCAGCGAAGCGATGCGGCCTTTCACTTTTATCTGCCCGGTTGTCGGGCTGGTCACACGCGACAGTAATTTCAGCAGTGTAGACTTCCCCGCGCCATTTTTACCAATGATACCGAGTGTATCCCCCTTATTTATTTCAAAATTGATATCTTTCAAAGCCCAGGCAAAATCACTCTGCACATTTTTAGTACGGTCGTTCTCTGCCCCTATTTTCAGGTACGGATCTTCCTTACCCCTTGCCAGTGCCCACCACCTTTTCAGGTCATGGCTCAGCGTGCCGGTGCCCACCTGGCCCAGCCGGTATAGTTTTGAAATATTCTCCGCTCTTATGACTACTTCTTTACTCATTGCTGCCTAAACCGTATCTATAAACCGCTTCTCTACCTTATTGAAAATAACGAACCCGATCACCAGTGTCACCAGGGTGAAGATAATACTGTATAAGATCCATTTGATATCGAAAACCCCTTGCCCGAAAAAGCCATACTTGAACGCTTCAAATAATGACGTAAGCGGATTGAGGAGAAAAAATAATTTTTTCTTGCCATGAACCTCTGAAAGAGGAATAATAACCGGCGTCATATACATGGCCAGCTGCACGCCAAACCCCACCAAAAAGATAAGGTCACGGTACTTTGTAGTAAGCGAGGTAATGATCGTACCAAAGCTAAAACTCAGCAGCACAACCACGGCCAGCCATACCGGGGAAAGAAGCACATACCAGTTGGGTGTTACTTTCTTATCGATGAAAATATAGTACAGCCAGACAACAATGAACAGGCTGAACTGGATCAGGAACTTCACAAGCCCTGAAACTACTTTAGAGAGCGGCAGGATGATACGTGGAAAATATACCTTGCCGAACACGGTGGCATTTTCAGTAAAAGTCTTTGATGTTACATTAAGCGTGTCCGAAAAATAACCCCACAGCGTTGTGCCGATAAGGTAAAACAACACCGCCGGAACAGCGCCGGTAGATATGTTGGCTATTCTGCTGAAAATGATCAGGAACATCAGGGAGGTAAGCAAAGGCTGCACCACAAACCATATCGGACCTAGTATAGTTTGCTTATAAACCGTGATAATGTCCTTCTTTACAAACATCATCAGCAGGTCCCGGTAATGCCACAATTCACCAAATTGGAAATCCAGGTAGCCGCGGCCGGAGGTGATATTGATATCCCACTTCTCTATATCATTACCTTTAATTGTATCAGCCATGATATTATGTACTTGCCCCTTTCAATTTTTTATGTTCAATCGTATCGCGGGAAACTCTGGTTTCCCTGGTTGTCAGAGACAATTCATCGGAAATGTGAGCCGTTAATACTTCCCCTCCTGTTTTAGGAGGGGTACGATGGAAAGAACAGCGAAGCTTTCTTTTCATCGGGGGTGGTTAACTCGCGCCCACAAGGTCTCCTTCAGCACCGAAAAGTCACTGGTTACTTGTCTTTCTTTTTCTTTTTACCCGACCTGAACCAGCCCCTTATGCCCTTTCTTTTCTTATCATCCTCAAGGTAGTAGCCATTGCCGTATGCGCCATAACCATAGCCGTATCCATAGCCATAGCCATAGCCATAACCGTATCCATAGCCATAACCATAGCCGTATCCATAACCGTATCCATATCCATAGCCATAACCTTCCTCATAGCCATATCCGTATGCGAAGCCCCTGTTCGCAACAACGTCATTCAGTATGAGGTTCAGCCTTGGTATCCTGCCACCGTAATAAAGTTCGTTTGGTATGTTCAGCTGCTGCTTGTAAGTATATCCCTGCCTCAGGATGTACAGCGTAGTATCTGCGTACTTATTAAGCAACTGGGCATCCGTCACAAGGCCCACAGGCGATGTATCCACGATCACATAATCGAAGTTATCCCGCAGATACTGGAACAGTTCTTCTGCCCTGTGCAACAGGATCAGCTCAGACGGGTTTGGTGGCACCGGGCCGGAAGGAAGTACAAACAATGAATCTTCCACACCGGACGGTATGATGATCTCACTGATCTCTGCCTTGCCGATAGCGTAGTTTGAGAAGCCCACATTGTTATCCACGCCAAGTATGCGCGATATCTTTGGTTTACGAAGGTCAAGCTCAACCAGCACCACTCTCTTGCCCGACATAGCCAGGGTTACCGACAGGTTTACGGCAATGAACGATTTACCCTCACCGCTCATGCTCGATGTGATCATGATCACCTTATCCTTCTTATCAGTAAGTAAATACTGCAGGTTAGTACGTAATGCGCGGAACTGCTCAGATATGATGGTACGGCTGTTCTTCGCGATCGCCACACTATCACCCGATTGGTTGTTACCGATCTCACCAATGATAGGAATGGTGGTCACCTTCATGATGTCGGTCTTGCTGATGATCTTGATATTGAGCGCCCTGCGCAACACAATAATACCGAAGGGTATCAGCGTGCCAAACAAAAACGCCATCATCAGTGTCCTGGGGCGGTTAGGTGTCACCATACCGCCATCCAGCGCCGGGTCTATAACGATCGCATCTGCAACAGTGGACGATTTCTCGATGTAAGTTTCTTCTCTTTTCTTCAACAGGAACAAATAAAGCTCCTGAAGTATCGCCTGCCTGCGCGAATAATCCAGGTACATACGCTCCACGGTAGGCACTTCCTTGATCTTACCCCGAAGGTCCAGCTGTTTTGCCCTGATCTTTTCGATCTTCAGCTTCAGCTCTTTTATCGAA
>CAINOM010000079.1 GCA_903851455.1 uncultured Bacteroidota bacterium
AATAATCGTGTTCGAAAAGTAAACGCGTCTGGGATAATCAGCACGTTTGCTGGTAACGGGATATTTGGTTACAGCGGTGATGGTGGTTTAGCTGACACTGCGAGAGTTTATTCTACTGGAGTTTGCGCCGATGACAATGGCAATTTATATATCGCAGAGGCGCTTAATTATCGCATTCGCAAAGTAAACACCTCTGGGATCATTTCCACATTTGCAGGAACTGGAACCGCAGGGGAAAGCGGTGATGGCGGACCAGCTACTAATGCTCAAATGAAACCAACATTTATTAGGTTTGACAGGTATGAAAATATGTATTTGACTACTGCTTATGAAGTAAGTAGAGTTAGAATGATAAATAGTTCGGGTATCATAAACACGATTGCGGGAAACGGAATTGCAGGTTATAGTGGAGATGGTGGACCAGCGGACTCAACTGAGCTAGATAACGCCAATAGTGTTGCTATGGATTCCTGTGGCAATGTATATATAGCAGATGATTATAATCACCGTATCCGAAAAGTAACTTTTTCTAAATGTGGCTATGAAAGTGTGCCAACAATATCTTCTAAAAATACCCTCACCGTTTACCCCAATCCCGCCACCACATCTCTCACCATCACCTCTCCCGATAAAATAACCCAAATAACCATCACCAACCTCTTAGGGCAAACTGTTTACAGTTCACAGTTTAGTGGCAATTTGCAGGCTAGCATTGATGTGGCTTCTTTTCCTGTGGGTATGTACTTTGTTAAGATCAATGGCCAAGAAGCGAGGAAGTTTGTGAAGGAGTAGATATCACGCGACTCAGATAATTATCGTATATTTATATCATGAAAGCGAAAGAAGCAAAACCAAAGGATAAAAAGACAGTCAGAGAACAAATTTTACAATCTGCAATTGCCTCTTTTCGTATTGAGGGGATAAAAATAACAGAGGAAATGGCACAGGAGTCACTGAAAAAAGTTGAATTTAGCCTGGGAAAATGAGCCGTATTATCTCTTCCATTTTCGCATAATTTTTATCTGCGGCCATCTGAACTGCCGCAACATACTCACCAAATTCCTTTTCAGTGATCAGTTGAAATTTCAAGGCGTCATACCCTTGCTTTCTGCACATAACATTTGCTAAAATTCTCGCAGTACGGCCGTTCCCTTCACGGAACGGATGAATGAAAAGTAATTCTGCGTGAACTTTGGCGATGTCCATGATTAGTTCATCTTTAGTTTTGTATTTGTGCGGTAGGTTCTGTAAAATCTCACTTTCAAACGTCTCCATTGTTTCAGGCAAAAAACGCGCTGCGGGAAATGCGAAGCCACCCTTTGAGATATTCACATCCCGGTATTTTCCAGCAAAAGCGTATAAGTGGCCCAACGCCAGTTTATGTACCCGGAGAATATAGGAAACGTTGAATTTTGTTCTTGCGGTAAGACCTTCGGTTAGTTGTATTTCCGCACTCAAAAAGCCTTCAAACTCCGATAAGGCAATTTCTTCAGCGGAGTTCAAGCCTGCGATGTTTGGCAAAATCTCATTTTGGCCCTCAGGAAAATCGTACTTCATAAGACGTACAAACTTAAAAGAATTTCCACTTATGACAATATTCCGTGACAAAGTGAATTTTCAGGGGATTTTCCAATTTTTAATCAATATTCAGAATACCTTTCCTACATTGTACCCCTCAATCAGGACGTTATGAAAAAATACGTGATCGTGCCGGCACTTTTGTGCTTTACACTTGCTGTTACGGCAAAACATAGGCACAAAAAAGGCGATGCACCGCCAGCGCTGCCCAAAGCGGATAGCGCATCTAAAAAAGGCCCCAAGCCCTATAATAAAGTGATAACCGATAAAGCGGTTACCAGGCACGGCCTGTTCACTGTGCATAAAGTGGACGATAAGTGGTACTTCGAGATACCGGATTCGCTGCTGAACAGGGAGATGATCGTGACCACGCGCTATAGCAAGACCGCTGGTGGCGGTGGCGTATACTCCGGCGAAATGGTGAATGACCAGACCATTATCTGGGAAAAAGGACCGGATAACAAGATATTCCTTCGTGTGGTTACAGTCATCAGCGTGGCTGACTCATCAAACGAGATATACAAAGCCGTAACTAATTCTAACCTCAACCCGATAGCACAGGCGTTTAAGATAGAGGCTTTGGGTAAAGACTCTACTTCGGTAGTGATAGATGTTACTGATTTCTTCAAGGGCGACAACCAGCCCGTTTCCCTGAGTGAGTTTTCGAAGAAGCGCTTCAATCTTTCCGGCCAGGTATCGGATAGAACTTATATTGAGAGCATCCACACTTATCCCATCAATACCGAGGTGAGAGTTGTGAGGACGTTCAATTCTACGCCATCGTTTATGCCATCTTCGGGTGGTAATCCATTCCCATCCACTACATTGCCAGCTGCTTACGCCACCGGTGCTGTTACCTTGGAGTTGAATAACTCCTTTGTGCTGCTGCCTAAGGTACCTATGCAAAAGCGTTTGTTCGATCCCCGTGTTGGTTTCTTTGCCGATGATTATACGGTGTATACCGACAACCAGCAAAAAGTAGAGAACCAGGTATTTGCAGTTCGCTGGAGACTGGAGCCAAAGGACGAAGACATAGAAAAATGGAAACGTGGCGAATTGGTAGAGCCAAAGAAACCTATTGTATATTATATAGATCCGGCAACGCCGAAAAAATGGAGGCCATACCTCATACAAGGTATCAACGACTGGCAGAAAGCTTTTGAAAAGGCAGGTTTCAAAAATGCCATCATGGGTAAGGAATGGGACATTAAAGATACCGTGGCCGGTCTTGAAGATGCCCGCTATTCTGTACTGCGTTATCTGCCTTCTGATGTGGCCAATGCCTACGGACCAAATGTGCATGACCCCCGCAGCGGCGAGATCATAGAGAGCCACATAGGCTGGTACCACAATGTTATGAAATTGGTTCATGACTGGTATATGATACAGGCGGCAGCAGTGGATCCTAAGGCTCGGAAGATGGAATTTGACGACGAACTGATGGGGCAACTCATCCGTTTTGTATCTTCTCATGAAGTGGGCCATACTCTCGGCCTGCGCCACAACATGGGCAGCAGCAGCCGTACCCCGGTAGAGAACCTGCGCAACAAAGCATGGGTGGAAGCACACGGCCATACTGCGTCCATCATGGACTATGCGCGCTTTAATTATGTAGCTCAACCTGAGGACAATATCAGTGAAGTGGGCTTGTTCCCCCGTATAGGCGACTACGATATGTGGGCCATCATGTGGGGCTATAAAGCCTCCTTCGCAAAGGACGAAAAAGAAGACCAGAAGATCACTAACAAATGGGTGATCGACAGCCTGAAGGCTAATCCAAGACTGTGGTTTGGTACGGAGACCAATCCATTCGATCCCCGCTCCCAAACAGAAGACCTGGGCGACAACAGCATGAAAGCCAGTGAATATGGCATTCGTAACCTGAAACGTATCATTGTGCAACTGCCGGAATGGACGAAGGAAGAAGGCGATAAATACGATAACCTGCG
>CAINOM010000080.1 GCA_903851455.1 uncultured Bacteroidota bacterium
ACCACCGCCACAGATGCTTCTTCCACTTCTATGGCCAGAAGGTAGCACAGTAACACCATCATGTTTAAAATACCTACGATAGATAAGGCAATTATTCCCAACAAATCAACATCGAGTACTGTTCTGTCTGCAAAAAAGAAAAAAGGTAATGTTTTATTGCAAGGATTTGGTCAAAGCAGTTTTCTATGCCTGCTGGACAAAACATGAGAAAAGTATCCATGAATTGAACTCCGGTAATAATCAATCTTTTATCCGAATCATCGAAAAAAGCATCGTAGATCTTGGAACTTTACCAATAAAAAAGGAGTAAACCGCTTTGCGATTTACTCCCTGGAAGTAATATCTAAAATCCTATTTCTCCAGCGAGTGGATACCATGGAAAAGCCTTTTCCAGCGCATATCTTTGAACATACCGCCTTCGCCATAGCTGAGCCAAACGAACCATGCCTTGCCCACAACGTGGTCGATAGGCACAAAGCCCCAGTAGCGGGAGTCGAGGGAATTGTGGCGATTGTCACCCATCATCCAGTAGTAGTCCATCTTAAAGGTATAGCTGGTTGCTTCCTTGCCGTTGATGATGAATTTGCCATTTTGCTCCTCGAGCGTATTTCCTTCGTAGTTGCGGATAATGCGGCGATAGAGTGCGATGTTCTGCGGCGTCAGATTTACGGTAACGCCTGCTTTGGGGATCGTAAGCGGGCCATAATTGTCCCTGTTCCACTTGAAGTTAGCTGTGTCCAACGGGAATACCCAATCGCGCGGATAGCTAGGGCTAACGCCCGCAGGATACTCGATCATAGGCTCAACAGAAACCACGTTACTGGCTTTCCTTACAAGTTCCACCTGGTCATTGGCCAGGTTGTAGGACAAATAACCCGGTCTTGGCCGTGTATTATCAGAAACCTGTATGTCTTCATCCAGGGCCGGCATGCCGCCATTGGTCTTTACAAGATAGGTAAGCTTTGAGTGCGGGAAAAGTACATTGGGCTGGCCATTGATATATACGCGGGCATCCTTAATTTCCAGTACATCACCGGGTATGGCGACACACCGTTTGATATAGTTTTCTTCTTTATCGATTGGGCGGGTAATGATCTTGTACTGGTTCATGATACTTTCCCTGCCTATCTCGCGGCAGGCCTGGTAATAGTCACCTTCGGGCATCTCCGAGATAACCGTATCGCCACAGGGGTAGTTGAAAACCACCACATCATTACGCTCCACATGGCCGAAACCCGGAATGCGATGATACTTCCATTGCACGGCATCGGTATATGACTTACCTCCGAAGAACGGCATGGTATTGTGTACCAGCGGCACGGCCACCGGCGTCATTGGTACACGCGGGCCATAAGCCAGCTTACTCACAAAAAGGTAGTCGTTGACCAGCATTGTGCCTTCCATAGACCCGGTAGGTATGGTATAGGCCTCAAAAAAGAAGGTGCGTATAAGCGTAGCGGCAACGATGGCGAACAGGCCGGCATCTAGCCACTCCCGCCAAACGGGCTTTTTCTTTTTTATTTTTTCTTTTGGAGCGTTCTGATCTAATGGAAAAGCCATGCGGGCGAAAATTATCGTTCAAAAGTAACAACTTCCCTTACAATTTACCATTTGACTAAAAACGACAGTGAACATTTAACAAATATAATGCAGCGCTTAGCCTTTAACCGCTGGCTTGCGTCAGGAACTGATCAAAAACAACAGCTTAAATATGCAACCCCATTCTGCCTTGTCTGTATATCATACTGAAATATCTTAATAACGATAAGATAACTAATTTTTATGGCTTTTTGAGTACTTTTCGCATAATTACGAATCTCACGTTTAACCTTTACACATATATTAGTATGAGAATAGGAAATTTCTACCCACAGTTACGGAATACCAGGAATCGGTTCGCATACGGCTTTGCAGGGAAATTGTCGCTGGCGGCAATGCTGATCTGCCTGAACCTGGCCTGCTACGGACAGGTGAGCAGCTATACATTCAGCTCTTCAACCGGCACCTATACACCGCTGGTGGGCGGAACGCCCATGGTACCGCCGAATTCCGGCCTGAGTGGCGTAGGTTGGTTTGAACAGACCTACAACGTGCCGCTGCCGTTTGTGTACTACTTTAACGGCGCCGGATACTCCAGTGTTTTTATTAATAGCAATGGTTATGTCACATTCGGAAAACCGGCATCAGTGACCAACCCGAGGCCGCACCTGGTGAATGATGGCGAAAGCGGCGCTGTAATGGGTTATGGCTGCGGAACAACGTATGCCTATACCGGCGGAGCGGGATCAATACTGCTCGGCGGATTAATCGACAACAGCAACAGCAACCCTATTCTCTATAGTACTATCGGAACCGCTCCCAACAGGATATTTGTAGTGCAATGGACAAATGCCGACAGGTCGGTGACGTACTATCCCAGCAACGGGGGGACTGCCGAGTCGCTTACATTCCAGATCAGGCTGAGCGAAGGAACCAACGTTGCGGAGATAGTTTATGACGCTTCGACAACGAGCAATAGCCCCATCTTTAATGCCGTGGCAGGACTTAGCGGGGCATCTAATGCCGACTTTAATCTTGTAGGCGGATCAGACTGGACCACTGCAACCAACAATACGGTAACCAACTCAACCAGCATTCCGTTTACAGCAGCCGTTTCCATTCCTGCCGGCACAACCTATGATTTCACGCCGCCTGCGGGCATGATGCCCACAGCCTGCACCGGCACGCCTGCGGCACCAATTGCGCTCTGCGATGCTGGTTTTGCCTGCGGCGCGGTAAACCTGAGCCTTTCCGGCTTGTCGCTTGCCACAGGCCTCACCTATCAGTGGCAGCAATCTGCAACCAGTCTTACAAATTCGTGGTCAAATATCTCCGGGGCTACAAACGCGGCACTCAATACTACGCCAACGGCAGCAACCTACTACAAATGCCTCGTGAGCTGCGGCGCATCGCAAGTGTCGTCCAGCCCGGTAGCTGTAGGGTATGAATCGTCGTGTCCCGTACTTCCTTCTTATACATATGCAGAGGATGGCGGCTATCCCAATTGCAACATCGGCCAATTCCAGATCGCAGGGGGAGCGTGCGGCACTTCTCTGAATGATATTACCAACAGCCTTAGCGACTATAATTTTGCCACATACGGCACAGGCGGCGGAGTGGCCAATACCTATATAGATTACACCACCAACGCAACGCACATACAATTGCAGGGAGCCGCGACCGGAACGCCGACCTTTACCGCAACAACAAATAACTACGGCGGCACCTATGCAAGTGTTATAGGTGTCTGGATAGACCTTAATGACAATGGAAGTTTTGACGATGCTAATGAATACGTTGGCAGTGTATCCGGAGTCGATGGTTCAGCAACCGCGTTCACACTTACGCTACCGGCAAACAATTTCGGGATCCACCGCATGAGAGTACGGACAGCGGCATCATCGCTTGGCTACACGACCGCATCAATAACGCCTACAGGGGCATTGAATTATTTTGGGCAAACGAACGATTACATGGTGGAGGTGTTGCCGCCCACGCCCAGCCCAACCAATAACAGCCCGGTATGCGTAGGTGGCGTAGCGACCCTGTCATCCCCTGCACTAGCGGGTGGAATATATACATGGACCGGCCCGCAGAGCTACTATGCTACGTCGAGCAGCGCGACACAGAGCTATACGGTTACGACGCTGTCTTCGGCAGGCGTCTTTACTTTAAATACAACAGTAGACGGCTCTAACGCATGCTCATCCGCAACAACAGCGGTTACTACTTTCGCACCACCAACAATAACCTCGGTTAGTGCGCCTGTGGCTTTTCCAATGGCCTCGATCGTACTGACCGGAACTAACTTTAACACAACTGCCGCGAATGATTATGTGTTTTTTGGCGGCGAGCGTACATCAGTAACAGCGGCGACTGCAACGGCACTGACTGTTAACGTGCCCTATGGCGCAACCTATGCACCCATAGTTGTGGAAAGCAATACCTGCGGATTGCGGGGTAGTTCCCCGTTGTCATTTTTGCAGACCTACAATAATGCTCCATATATAGCAGGCATTGTAAACCTGGA
>CAINOM010000081.1 GCA_903851455.1 uncultured Bacteroidota bacterium
AGGAATAGCCGTCGTAAGATGTACCCGGCACATAACCTTCCTGGGCCCAACGCCTTGATCCTGAAAAAGAAAATGCCCATCCGTTCGCCATCATACCACTGTTTGTGGTGAACATGATCTTGTTGTTATAATTACGGTCGGTAATGGTATAGGTTACATCTGTTCCTTTGCGCTGGTCAGCAGCAGTCGCTTCGATATATGCAGAGCCATTAATACCGCCATACATATAGCTTGAAGGAGAAAGGCCATACACAATGTTCCTGCTCCGGAATACATCGTTCAACCCTCCAAGAGTACCCCAGGATGCAACACCCGTCTCTACATCATTAATGGGTATCCCGTTCACCTGTATCTCCTGCGCATTGCGCTGGTAACCCCTTGGCTGGAAATGATATAATCCGAAAACGTAGGCCACCGTACTTATAAACGGGTCCCTGTTGGCAATGATAAGACTCCCCGCGCTCTGCAGGCTTACACCATCATCTTCAGATGAGGTATTCTCTTCAAGCGCAATCGTTGGTATCTCAAGGCTTTCCGGTGATGCCCCGTTAATATTTGGCGTGAGCATAATGTCACCGAGGTCAACAACATCCTTATCAATAGTGGCAGTGATTGTATCACCATTAATATTGTACTTACTGATCACCAGCTTTTGAGCGCCATAGGGCACCTCACTTATGTCGAAATTGCCATCACCATCGGAAGAAGTAAAAACATTCAGTGCAGGTATCGCAACTTTAACATCACTGAAAGGTGATTTAGTTACGCTGTTCATAAGCCGACCTTTCACAACAGCAGTGTGCCTGGAGTTCTGTGCGTAACTGAATGTGCAGATGCTGATAAATAATACGAGACATACAATAGCTTTACAACTCATGACCGGAAATATATTAAGCCTGCAAAACTACGGCGTGAATGACCTTTCAAGATGTTCGAACGGTTATGTTATCGTTACGGGCACATAAAGTTTAGGTTACTTAATTGTGATGCCCGTTTTTTAAAAACACTTTTCAATTCCTTTGCAAAAATTCAACTATGGCATCCTCATTCAGCAAGGCATTATTAACAGTATTCTTCATTTTGGCATTTACAAATGTCAAGGCTCAGAAATTGTACAAAGTGATAGCCATAGGTTTTTACAATTGCGAAAATTTTTTTGATACTATTCATGACCCGAATAAAAAAGACGAAGAGACAACACCAACGCCAAAGGACTACCTGCAAAAACAACACAACATCGCTACCGTGATAGAAAAAATAGGTACAGATATAACACCGGATGGCGCCGCTATGATAGGCCTTGCAGAGGTAGAAAACAACAATGTGCTTAATGATCTTGTTGCACAGCCTGAATTAAAAGACCGGCATTATAAGTATGAGTGGTTCTATACGCCCGATGAGCGGGGGATCAGTACTGCGTTGCTTTATAATCCCAAATACCTTACGGTCCTAAAGTCTGAACCGCTGCATGTGGCTACGGAAACATTGCCCGGCAAGCGCCCCACAAGAGACATACTACATGTATGCGGAGTTATGGCCGGAGACACCGTGCATATATTTGTAAATCACTGGCCGTCAAAATCCGGCGGCGAGGCTGCCAGTGCTCCGGGGCGGCGTATGGCTGCAACCGTTATGAAGAAAGTTTTTGATTCCCTGATGAACAGAGATCCGGATATCAAGGTCATCATTATGGGTGACCTCAATGACAACCCTACAAGTGAAGGCGTTATAGACATCCTTGAAGCTAAGGCTGATGTAAATAAAGTAGAATTAAATGGAATCTACAATCCCTGGATCAATATGTACAAGAAGGGGCTTGGAACTGAAAACTATCAACATGAATGGAACCTGATAGA
>CAINOM010000082.1 GCA_903851455.1 uncultured Bacteroidota bacterium
GCCCCGGCCGAGATGTAATTTGTTCTCGAAAAACCTGGTGAGCGGAAATAACAATATGGAGATCAGTAGCCCGAAAATAAGCGGTATAAAAATATTGCTTGCCGCACTTAGTATGGCAAAGACCAGTACCACCGCGAGCAGGGTAAGTGCCAGGCGTGCATAAAAAGGAAGTTTTACGGTATCCATTAGTAGTCGTAAGTCATAATTCGTGAGTCGTAAGTGCGCGGTTTAGCGTTAATATAAGGTTCAAAGCGTATTTCCTGTATTCAAACTTAATAGAATTGTGCCATAAAGTTTAATACTTGCTATTTTATCCGATGGGATGTGCCGGGATTTCCATTATTTTGCCTGTAGAAATTCAAACTGCTGAAACGTTTTTTTCAAAAAGGACTTGTGGAGGCCGGCTGCGATGAGGCCGGAAGGGGATGCCTGGCAGGCCCTGTTTTTGCCGCGTCTGTTATTTTGCCTCCCGGCTTCCGGCATGCGCTACTTAACGACAGCAAGCAGGTGACCGAAGAAGACCGCGAAACATTGCGGCCCATAATAGAACGTAAAGCCATAGCCTGGGCTGTAGCTATGGTAGACCACGAAGAAATAGACCGGATAAATATTCTCAAGGCGTCCTTTAAAGCAATGCACCTGGCGATAGACCAGTTGACTACCCGGCCCGACCTGCTACTGATAGATGGGCATATATTTTCTCCTTATTTCGGGATAGTGCATCAATGCGTGGTGCAGGGAGATGCCATATATGCCTCTATAGCAGCAGCCAGCATACTCGCCAAGACCCACCGCGATGAATATATGCTGCGCCTGCACGACGAATACCCGCACTACGGCTGGAACGACAATAAAGGATACGGCACAGCGCACCATCGGGCACAGATCACTGAAATTGGCTTATCGCCTTACCACAGAAAGACGTTTGGAATATGTAAGGAAACTTCCCAGGTCCAAGTCTAAAGCCAGGCACTATCTCTGTTATACGAACGCACTAAATCCGGTGATCGCGCGGCCTACTATCAGTGAATTGATCTCTTTGGTACCTTCATAAGAATAGATCGCCTCGGCGTCAGCTACAAAACGGGCTACATTGTATTGGAGTAATATGCCATTGCCACCCATTACCTCGCGGGCATGGCTTACAATATCCCTTGTGCGCAGTGAGCAGAAGACCTTCGCCAGCGAAGCATGCTCGTCCGTGAGCATGCCCTCATCCTGCAACTGCGATAGCCGGAACACCAATGTTTGCATAGCGGTAAGGTTGGAAAGCATTTCGACCAGGTGATTTTGTATGAGCTGGAATGAGGCGATAGGCTTGCCAAATTGTTTCCGTTCCCTGGTGTATTTGAGTGCATGTTCGTAGGCGCCGCGTGCGCAGCCTACGGCCTCCCACGCCACCCCGGCGCGGGTCATGCGCAGCACATCGGCGGTATCTTTAAAGCTATTAGCGCCCTGCAGCCTGTCGGTCTCGGTCACCTCGCAGTCTGTAAGGGTTATGAGTGCATTCTGAACAATGCGCAGCGCCATTTTATCCTGTATCTTCTCTGCGGTAAAGCCTGGTGTGCC
>CAINOM010000083.1 GCA_903851455.1 uncultured Bacteroidota bacterium
AGGCCATTATCCAGATACGAAAAAGACAGACCAGTCAGATGATTATTTTGGCACAAAAGTAACAGACCCATACCGCTGGCTCGAAAATGATATGTCGGACGAAACTAAGAGCTGGGTGGTAGAACAGAACAAAGTCACCAACGCCTACATATCCCGGATTCCTTTTCGAAGCGCCATAAAAGATCGCCTGACCGCTCTTTGGAATTATGCCAAGTACAGTGCGCCCTTCAAAGAAGGGGAGTATACATACTTTTATCTGAATGATGGACTGCAAAACCAAAGCGTGCTTTACCGGCAGCAGGGTAGTAGCAGTCCCGAGGTGTTCCTCGACCCCAACAAATTCTCTGCTGATGGCACCACTTCACTACAGGGCATAGATTTTACAAAGGATGGCTCATTGGCCGCCTACCAGATCAGCGAGGGCGGATCAGACTGGCGCAAGGTGATAGTAATAGAAACAAAAACAGGTAAAAAAGTAGACGATACGCTGCGCGATGTGAAATTCAGTGGCCTGTCGTGGCTGCATAACGAGGGCTTTTACTACAGCAGCTACGATAAGCCCAAGGGTAGCCAGCTATCTGAGAAAACGCAGATACACAAGCTGTATTTCCACAAATTAGGGACCCCGCAAAGCGACGACAAGCTCATATTCGGTGGCGAAGCTACTCCACGCAGGTACATCGGTTGCGGGGTGACAGAGGATGAGAATTTTCTCGTAATTACTGCCGCAAACGCCACTTATGGCAATGAGCTGTATATACAGGACCTCCGGAAAAAGGACGCAGCTATAGTGCCTGTCGTAACAGGCTTTGACAATGAGCAGAGCGTAACTTATGCTGAAAATGGAAAGTTGTACATTGAAACCAACCAGGGCGCTCCGAACCGTAAACTGGTTGTTACTGACGCCGCCACACCTACCAAAGAACATTGGAAAGTGCTGATACCGGAAACTAAATTCCCGCTTAGTGTATCCACCTGTGGCCGTAAACTTTTCGCACAGTACCTGGAAGATGCGGTATCGAAAGTTTATCAATACAGCCTCGACGGCAAGAAAGAAAAAACGATAGAATTACCTGGCCTCGGTACTGCCGGCGGCTTTGGTGGTAAGATGGAGGAAATGGAGACCTACTATACTTATACTTCCTATGTTTATCCATCTACTATCTTCAGGTATGATATCAAAACAGGTAAATCAGAAGTCTACAAAGCATCAGGGGTGAAGTTCGATCCTAAGGATTATGAGAGCAAACAACTGTTTTATAAATCAAAGGACGGTGCCCGCATACCTATGATCATTACTTACAAGAAGGGTATGAAGCTGGATGGTAAAAATCCGGTAATGCTCTACGGTTACGGCGGTTTCAATATCAGCCTCACCCCTTCATTCAGTGTAAGCAATATGGTATTTATGGAGAATGGCGGCATTTATGCAGTAGCCAATCTCCGGGGGGGTGGCGAGTATGGCGATAACTGGCACAATGCCGGTATCAAAATGAAAAAACAGAATGTATTCAATGACTTCATCGCCGCCGGCGAATACCTGATAAAGGAAAAATATACCTCAAAACAATATCTCGCGATCTCCGGTGGTTCCAATGGCGGACTTCTGATTGGTGCGTGTATGACACAGCGGCCTGACCTGTTCAAGGTTTGCTTCCCGGCGGTAGGCGTGTTGGATATGCTGCGCTATAATAAGTTTACTGCCGGTGCCGGCTGGGCTTACGACTACGGCACTGCCGAAGACAGTAAAGAAATGTTTCAATACCTGCATAAGTACTCACCGGTGCATAATGTGAAAAAACAGTGCTATCCGGCAACCCTGGTCACCACCGGCGACCATGATGATAGGGTGGTGCCCGCGCATTCTTTCAAGTTTGCGGCATCATTGCAGGCGGCGCAGACCTGCGCAAACCCAGTTCTGATAAGCATTGAAACCAAAGCAGGACACGGAGCGGGCAAGCCTACAGATATGGTCATCTCCGAGCAGGCCGACAAATGGGCATTCCTGTTCTGGAACATGGGACTAGGATACAAGAGCTAGCGATCGTTTTGGTTGCGGTACAGTTATAAATCTCTTTAATGAACAGTATACCCGGATATATAGTCGTTCCCCTTTTAGGGTTGCTGCTGTTTACATTTCCGGGTATCTTGTTTTTGGGCCTTTTCGAAGGGTTTAATAGATTGACCCGGATAACTGCATCCATCTTTCTCTCGCTAGGGTCCTGGATTAGCATTTCATGGTTTATCTGTTGGTGCGGGCTGCCGCTCAGCTATTCTGCACTGGCCTTGTTGCTGGTATTTGTCGCGTGGTACCTGGTGAAAAATGTCCGCAAGCCCATGAGGTCTTTTAGCCCCGTACGCAACTGGCCGCTGCACTACATCCTCCTGGCCATTGTGCTGCTGATACTAATAATGCCGGTGTTTTTTATCACTATCCCGCCCGGCAGCGATACTTCCATGCACGGCTACATCACGCGGTTGATCGTCAACAATAATGGATTACCTCACTCATACCGCCCGATTTTACCGGTCGATTATTTTGGCAGTTACAGCGCCGGCTACCATATCATCACCGCCCTCACAGGGGGAATGAGCGTTATATACCTCAGGGACGCCATCAACTTTATCAGCATCATGACCTATCCGCTGGCGCTGCTGGCCCTGGTCTTTGCATTGAGGAACTTCTTTTCTGAGAAAACCGCCACATACGCCGCCGTCATTTTCTTCTGCGTCAACCGTACCTATATCGGCACGGTTTGGTGGGGTGGCAATCCATCCATCATGGCCTTTGCTTTTTGCCTGTTTAGTTTCGGGCTATTTATGTATGCTGTGCAGAACAGGCGTCAAAAGGCGCTCTGGTGCTGTGCCATTACCGTTGCAGCAGTACCGCTATGTCATGCTATACCTGCAATAACTTTCGTTTATGTATCATTCGTCGGGTACGTCCTACTACTGTTCTATTACCGGCAGCAACTAAAGTGGTTGATTGCAAACACCATTATATTGGTCGTCGGGGTGTTAGTGCTATTACTTCCGTTCCTGGTTCACTTCAAAAACGATAACTCACCCGAGTTGTTGCAAATGATAAAAGACTGGCAACACGAAATGATGAACGGAAAGCTCACCGGCAAGCCGCTGCAGGATCTGCTCGTTGCTGCCGACCGCATCAAGTACCGTATTGGCGATGAACTGACTATTCTGTCGGGCATTTCGCTGGCGGTACTTCTTTATTACCGGAAATTCAAACCTTTAGCCTTTATCGGTATCCTGATCCTGTTTATCTATATCCTCGTTTTCAACAGCGGATACTGGTTTCTTCCCCTGTCTGAGCTGCTGTATCCCGAACGTGTGGTCTATTTTATGATCGTTTGCTGGGCGTTCATTTTCGGCTATTTTCTTACCGTCCTGGAGCCCGCCACTAAAGCGTGGGTGGTGTTCAACAGGAAATTGACCGTCTATTCATTTGTGATCATTATAATGACCGGCATCAGCTTGAAGAGTCTGGTCGATGAAGAGCTCGGCCTTTGCAGGACCGATAAGATCAATTGCAATAAACAAACAATGGCCGCCTTTAAATGGATCAACGACAATACTCCTCCTGATGCCCTGTTCGTCGCCAGCTATGCCGACGCCGGAATGTGGATACCCGCCTTTACTAATAAGCCAACCATTGGTGCCCACATGCATTTTATACATATCGTTCAGCACGTCGGTGATTCTTTGAATGCTTCCAAAGCTCCGAGGTACTATTTCGTTACAAAGCGCGACATAAGTTCCAAAAGCGAGATCATCGGACAGGTAACTACCA
>CAINOM010000084.1 GCA_903851455.1 uncultured Bacteroidota bacterium
AGTAATATTATAAATTAACCACTCCCGATGTCGCTTAACAATACATTTGCAAGCAAGTCAAACATGAATAATTTATTAATATGAAATGAGTTTTTCTCATTTGTATTCTGCCGTACTTTGCATTTCGAAAAACAGAGATCATGAACCAGACATTTGTTCCATTGGAAAATAAGCAGAGACATTTCTTACCAGCCGAGTATAAAGTAACGGACTGGGATGCATTGCAGCCATATTTTGAAGAATTAAAAGACAGGAGTATTACCAGCAAAGCAGAGCTTGATAAGTGGCTTAGTGATGTAAGCGAACTGGAAGCAGTAGTGAGCGAGGATGCGTGCTGGCGGCAAATAAATATGACCTGCGACACTACTAATAAAGAATATGAAGAGGCGTTCACCTATTTCTGTATGGAGATAGAACCCAAGATGAAGCCTTATAGTTTTGAGCTGAACAAAAAACTGTTGGCCTGTCCTTTCACGAAGGAGCTGGATAATAATTTGTTTTTCCCCTACCTGCGCAATGTGGACAATGCAGCAAAGCTATACCGCGATGAGAATGTGCCTTTGCAAGCCGAGGTAAGTATACTGGCGCAGCAATACGGCGTCATATCTGCGGCTATGAGTGTAGACGTGGACGGTAAAGAATATACGCTGCAACAGGCAGCAAAGATGCTGCAGAGCCCAGACCGCGTTTTGCGCGAGTCGGTGTTCAACAAAGTAGCGGGCCGCCGCATGCAGGATAAGGATAAACTAAATGAACTGTTCGACAAGTTGCTGGCGGTTCGCCAGAAGATAGCGGTCAACGCGGGTTTTGAAAATTACCGGGATTATAAATTCCGAGAGCTTGGGCGCTTCGATTATTCGGTCGCTGACTGTTTTGCTTTTCATGATGCGGTGCGGGAGCACATCCTTCCGCTGCAGGCTATGCTTATAAAAAACAGGCAGCAAAGACTGGGGCTGGATGTAATGCGCCCATGGGATACAGATGCAGAGCCGGCAGGTGTGGAACCGCTACGACCGTTTAAAGATGGCCACGAGCTCAGTGAAAAAGCCGTGACGGTGTTCAATGATCTCAGCCCGTATTTCAGTGGCTGCCTGCAGACCATGCAGCAGATGCACCGCCTTGATCTCGACAGCCGGAAGGGTAAGGCGCCGGGCGGATATAATTGTCCGCTGGCGGAGACAGGTGTGCCATTCATATTTATGAACGCTGCCGGCACCATGAGCGATGTGATCACGATGATGCACGAGGGTGGTCATGCTGTCCATTCATTTTTGTCCGATCCGCTGCCGCTGTCGGCCTTCAAGGAATACCCCATGGAGATAGCAGAGCTGGCCAGTATGAGTATGGAGCTGTTCTCCATGGAGCATTGGGGTGAGTTTTTTAAGGATGAGAAAGAACTGAAGCGGGCACAGCTGGAAGAAATGGAACGGGTGATCTCTGTGCTGCCCTGGATAGCTACTATTGATAAATACCAGCACTGGTTGTACACGCATCCCGGTCACACGGTTAAGGAGCGCGAAGAAAACTGGATGGCGATCCTCAATGAATTCTCAACCGGGATCACTGACTGGAGTGGTTTTGAAGCGTATCGCACCAATTTCTGGCAGAAGCAACTGCATTTGTTTGAAGTGCCATTCTACTATATAGAATATGGTATCGCACAGCTGGGCGCCATCGCCATGTGGCGGCAG
>CAINOM010000085.1 GCA_903851455.1 uncultured Bacteroidota bacterium
ATAGAACAAACGATGTATTCTATCCACCAAAGCCATTTGATAGCTGGTCTATTTCAGTTGAAACTAATTGGCTCTGGAATCCACCAGTACCTTACCCGGATGATGGCAAGTTATATAAGTGGGTTGATGCTATTAAGAATTGGGTTCTTGTTCCAGATCAAACAGTGTAAATACATATAAAGGTAAAGTATGGCACAGAATCAAAATATAGGTTTACTTGGGCAATATTTGACTGTTAATACAGCAGCAAATACTATTATTTTTAATAGTAATTCGAGTATTTCTACAGCATTTATTACTGGAAGTGGTGGTGGTTCATCTACTGGTGGTGTTACTGTTAATACTGGAGTAATTACTGTTGGTAACTCTACAGTAAACGTTGTCGTTAACTCTTCTTCAGTTTATGTGAGTGGTACTGCTCTTGGGTCTGGATCTGGTTCAGTAACCTCTGTTGGTTCTGGTAATGGTCTTACTGGTGGACCAATTACTGCTTCTGGTTCATTAAGTGTACTTGCTAATTCTGGTATTGTTGCTAATACTACAGGTGTGTTCGTAAATGCTTCATATATTGCTACGATCGCGGCAAACTCTGCTTCTTACCTTGGTACTACTGCAGCTGCTAGTTATGTACAAAATACAGATTCAAGAACACTTTCAGGTAATATAAACTTTACAGGTGCCAACAGTTACTTCTCTGGTAAAACTACATTTAATGCTAACGTTGTTTTCAATTCAGGTATTTCTATTATTGATTCTACTGGATCTCAAGGAACAGCTGGTCAAGTACTTACTTCTAATGGTGTAGGTAATGTATACTGGTCTTCTGTATCTGGTGGAGGTGGCGGATCGTTTACTGGTGGTACTGTATCAGGCGCAACAACATTTAATGCTAACGTAACACTTACATCGCCACTAATCGCTAATGGCGCTGCTGGAACTAGTGGTTATGTTTTGACATCCAACGGTTCAAC
Organism: uncultured Bacteroidota bacterium; assembly: GCA_903851455.1. Classification (GTDB taxonomy): domain Bacteria; phylum Bacteroidota; class Bacteroidia; order Chitinophagales; family Chitinophagaceae; genus Nemorincola. The sequence continues at coordinate 972 of CAINOM010000085.1, forward strand.
TGGAGCTCCTTATTGGTCAACAGTTTCTAGTGGCGGTGGTAGTAGTGGTAGTAGTAATTCTACCGCAACAGTATATACAGCTGGTACTTTGTTAACTGGCAATAATGCATACACTACAAGATGGTATCCAAGTAGAAACATAACAATAAATAAAGTAAGAGCTTGGGTTATAACACCAGGTACACAGGATGTTTCTATAAATATCAACAAAAACGATGTTTCGCAATTGTCAATAAATGTCACCAGTACTAGTATAACAGAAAATACCAGTAGTTTTAGTGCTACTGCTAATGATTATATAACAGTTACAGTTAGTTCTGATGGAAGATATGCGAAGGACATGTATGTCTCGTTCATTTATAGTTAATTAAAGAGGTAAACAATGTTTTTATATGAAGCAATTTTTAGTAACGGTTCTTCTAATATAATTGAAGTTAAAACGGGGCCTGTATCTTGGGAATTCGGAAAAATATTTTTTTTCACACAAAAAAAGCGGCCTTGAGGAGGTTATAGACAATTGATGTGAACGATAGTTTAACGGCAACAGATTATTTACTATATCCTCATTACTTTTGAGCGAAACTTAAAGCTATGAACATAAGCATGACAACAATATTAGGGTTGCTGGCGCTGGGACTCGTGGCCGGCATGCTGAGCAGCATGGTGGGCATAGGCGGCGGAGTGGTGATCGTACCGGCACTTGTTATCCTTTTTGCAGTAAGCCAGAAGACGGCGCAGGGCACTTCACTTGCTATGCTGCTGCCGCCTATCGGTATATTTGCTGTCATTAATTATTACAAAGCGGGCTACGTAGACTTTAAAATAGCGGGTGTGCTCTGCCTGGCTTTTATTGTAGGCAGCTACTTCGGAAGTAAATTCGCACTGAATTTGCAGGAAAGCACATTAAAAAGGATATTTGGCGTCTTTTTGATGATTCTGGCAGTGAAATACCTGTTTTTTAATAAATAAATGATAGGTAATCCCCGCCTCAAAGGTGTGGAACACCTGCGCACTACAAACAAACAAAGCAAAAATGAAACGTACAAAGATCAAGGACATCTTAGCAAACGAAGCAAGCGATTATAAGGTAAACGTAAAGGGATGGGTGCGCTCATTCCGCAATAACCAGTTCGTAGCGCTGAATGATGGTTCTTGTATGGGCAATATACAGGTAGTTGTGGACCTGGGCACCGATGAGGCGATCACAAAGCGCATCACTACCGGGGCCTCAATAAGCGTGGATGGCATGGTGATACCCTCTCTGGGTAAGGGCCAACGGGTGGAAGTGAAAGCTGAAAGCATAACCATACTCGGTGAGTGCGATAATGACCAATACCCGCTGCAGCTAAAGAACAAGCCGAGCCTTGAGTACCTGCGCGAGATAGCCCACCTTAGGTTCCGCACCAATACATTTGGCGCCGTATTCCGTGTGCGTCATACGCTTGCTTATGCGATTCATAAATTTTTTAACGACCGTGGCTTTGTGTACCTGCATACACCTATCGTAACGGCATCTGATGCCGAAGGCGCCGGTGAAATGTTTAAGGTTACTACCCTTCCATTCGATACTGCGCCGCACAATGAAGACGGCACCATCAACTTCAAAGAGGATTTCTTTGGCCGTGCTACAAACCTTACCGTTAGCGGCCAGCTGGAAGCTGAGTTGGGTGCAATGGCCTTCAGTGAAGTGTATACATTCGGGCCTACGTTCCGCGCGGAAAACTCTAATACTGCCCGCCACCTTGCTGAGTTCTGGATGATAGAGCCAGAGGTAGCATTCAATGATATCTACGACAATATGGACCTCGCAGAGGACCTGCTGAAATTTGTGATCGGCTATGCACTGGAGCACAACCGTGAAGACCTTGACTTCCTGGCGCAGCGACTGGTAGATGAGGAGAAACAAAAGCCTATGAACGAGCGCAGCGATATGCCGCTGATCGAGAAGCTGGAGTTTGTGCTTAACAATAAATTCGAGCGCATCACTTATACTGAAGCGATCAACATACTGCTGGAATCTCCTGCATACAAGAAGAAGAAATTCAGTTACGATGTGAGCTGGGGCATAGATATGCAGAGTGAGCACGAGCGCTACCTCGTGGAAAAGCACTTTAAGAAACCTGTGATCGTGACCGGCTACCCTAAGGAAATAAAAGCATTTTACATGCGCCAGAACGATGATGGCAAAACGGTGGCCGCGATGGACATACTGGCGCCCGGCATTGGTGAAATAGTAGGAGGCTCACAAAGGGAAGAAAGGCTGGATAAGCTTACACAGCGCATGCAGGAAATGCACATTCCCACGGATGAAATGTTCTGGTACCTGGATACCCGTCGCTTCGGCACGGTGCCGCATGCCGGGTTTGGGCTGGGCTTTGAGCGCATGGTGTTGTTTGTGACGGGCATGACCAACATACGCGATGTTATACCGTTCCCCCGTACACCAAAGAATGCGGAGTTTTAAGTACCAGGCATCGTTTATTGCGCTATCTTAGTTGCATCATGGTCATGAAGATGTTCAGAAAGCAATTGGTAATCGCAGTTTTGCTGCTGTCGTGTGCCGCTCATGCGCAACAGACGAAGCAACCTTATTATTACCAGACGGTCAATAGCGCAGACAAGGCCATCAACTTTGTATTCGGACTTTATCCCGTTACGATCAGCTACTTTGAAGGTAAAGACTTCCCTCCTTACACCTCAATAAGAGGGGCTGTTGTCAACCAGTCTGCAAAAGACTCTTTGAAATGGAACAATTTCAAGGTGGATATTCTCTTAAAATCCGGCCAGCTGGTCAGCAACTATATGCCGTTTTCGAAAGACGGCCCTTTTGCGTGCAATTATACCGTAAGTAAAGATTCTACCCACTATCAGATCTTCTGCTTCCATACAAAGTTTATCAGCACAGACATTGATAGAGTATGGCTGCAGATGAGCACCGATGAGATCATTAATCTTGTCTATGAGAAAAACGAGTAAGGCTGGTTTGAGGCCTGCTTATACAACACTTAATGCTGGATAATATTTTCTTCCCAACACCATTCATATCTGATCGGTTAACGGAGGTAAATCATTGGCTTTCTGTATAAAATGTAATATATTGGGGTTTAAAGTGCGAATACTCCCACTATATGAGAATTACCCTGCTCGGCATTTTCTTATTGTTTTTTTCCTGCTCATATGCCGCTCCCGAAGAGAAGGACAGTATGCTGCAAAAAGGGATAGACCTGTATAAGCGGGGAGCATACGAACAATCGATCGCCGTGCTGCAATCAAGGCTCAAAATTGCCATTGAACAGCGTGACAAAAACGTGGAGAAGGTTATCTATAACAATCTTGGCAACGATTACGGAAGCATTGGTAAAACAGTTGAAGCGCTGAAGGCATACCAGAACGCGATATCGATAGCAGAAGAACTGAAGGACAAAAAAAGCGTGGCCAAATGCACCAAAAATATTGGTGCTTTATATGCCGATACAAAGGACTTTGATAAGGCTCTGCAGAAGTACGATGAAGCTGAAAAAATAGCACTATCTGTCAATGATACATTTACCCTGGCTGACTGTGCCAATAATAAGGGGGTCGTTTTTGAGCAGCAAAATAAATATGAAGAGGCTATCAAAAACTATACACGTGCGCTGAACCTGTACCAGCAACTAAAAATGGATGACAGGATCGCGATGCTCTACAACAACCTGGGTATCGTATATAAGTACCTGAAGAACTACGATAAATCTATTGAGTTTTACCAGCGGTCACTTGCTATGTCGGAGCAGCTGGGAGATAAATTCATGGTGGCAGCGAATGAAATAAACATAGGTAACGTGTATGAAATGAAAGGCGATTATAAGAAGGCAATAGCACTAAATGAGCAGGGACTGAAGACGGGACAGGAGCTGAACTCACAGGAGCTCATCATCAATGCATACGAGAGCCTGGCAAACGATTATGCCAAAAGCGGGGACTACCAAAAGGGATTTGAGCTGTACAAGACCTACACCGCTGTGAAAGATAGCTTCATCAGCATTGAGCGATCGAAACAACTCGCGGAAATGCAAACCAGGTATGAAACGGAGAAAAAAGAAAAGCAGATCATAAAACTGGAGAAGACACGGTACCAGATGCTGGCGATCATTGGTATCATGATACTCGCCCTGGTCATAGCCTTTCTGCTGTACAACCGGCAACAAACACTTCAAAAACAGAAACGCGAAAAAGCGATTGCAGATGCAGAATATAACGAGCGGATGCGTATAGCCAAGGATGTACATGACGACCTTGGTTCCGGTCTTTCTAAAATATCAATGATGGCCGACATGGCGCAAAGAAGGGTAAGTGGCAATGAACGGCTTGGCAGCGACATGGAAAGCATTGCACTGGTATCAAAGCACCTTACGTCATTGGTCCAGAGTTTAGTATTGGCGGAAGACACTGGAGACAGTAGCATTGGCCCGAATCCGGCAAATGTAGCGCAACTGGTGGCCGGGCTTGCCGGGATAGCACAAACGGCAGAGCTGGCCAGAAAAAAGACAGGGGATAATATTTACCTGGGTAATGAGATAAAGCACATCTCTACCATGTCCCGGGAGCTTGTGGACAATATGCGCGACCTGATCTGGGTATTGAATCCCGAGAACACTACACTGGAGCAGCTTGTGGCGCGCCTCAGGGAATATTGCGGCGACTATCTTGAAGGCATGCAGGTAGATGTGACACTTGATTTTTCAGATAATGCACCTGCTTTGAAAATATCACGGGAAGGGCAGCGAAACATTTTTCTGACCGTAAAAGAGTCTGTTAACAACAGCATAAAACATGCGGGCACCACCGCTATGGATATTAGCCTGAAGGTAACCGGCAGCGAGTTGTTTATAAAAGTAGCGGACAACGGAAAGGGGTTCGATATAAACAACATAAAAAGCAGCGGCAATGGCCTGCGAAACATGAAGCAACGTATAGAGGCAGTAGGTGGCAGTTATACCATAACTTCAGTTGTTGGTAAGGGCACCGTAACGTCTGTGTCTGTATTGCTCAACAAGCTATCGGCCTAAAAAATACTACTAATGTGTAATTGCGGGCGTATCCGACTGCAACTATATTTACTGTTTATTCCTGTGATATGGGTACCATAAAAGTTGCCATAGTTGAAGACCAGCAGCAAACCCGCCAGATGCTTTCTGAATTGATAGACGGCTCAGAAGGGTACGAATGTGTTGCCGCTTTTGAGAGCGCGGAAAACGCCATCTCTGCGGTGCCCGGGCTGGACCTGCACGTGATACTGATGGACATACATATGCCCGGCGGCATGCCCGGGACGGAATGTGTGCGGGTACTGAAGCTATCATGCCCCGAAATTGAGTTCATCATGTGTACCTCGCTCGAGGACACAGATAATATATTTGCGGCGCTGCAGGTGGGAGCCACCGGCTACTTAGTGAAATCTACACCGGCTACTAAAATACTGGAAGCAATAACGGATGCTCATAATGGAGGTGCGCCAATGAGCAGCCAGATAGCCCGCAAAGTGACGGGGTATTTTTTCGAAAGAGAGCGAGAAAAGAAAAATGTTGAGTTGGGAAAGCTGTCCTCGAGGGAACAGGAAATACTAGTATACTTGTCTAAGGGTTATCGATATAAAGAGATAGCAGGCCTGCTGTTCATAAATATTGAAACGGTACGTAAACATATCCACAATATTTACGAGAAGCTACAGGTAAATTCCCGCACGGACGCATTAAATAAGGTGTATCCGAAGAACTGATCGGTGGTCGTACGAGGCCGCGTGAAACACTACTAAAGTGGTATTTACACCGCGCCGCAGAAAGATAGTTTTGTGAAAAACTGTTTTATGCTGAAACAACTCATTATTTTTTCGCTCCTTTTACCACTCACAGTTATCCTCAGAGCCCAGGATGGCGGTAATGCTCCTGATAATCAAATAAAGGGCAAACACAAAAAGCAAAGTCATCTGAATATTGATAACGCTGCATTTGGACTGTTGTCTTACGATGCTACTATAGGCATTGGCGGGGCATATCTGCGGGATGGCAGCCAGGGAATTCCGGAGGACAAGCGGACAACCTTTGTGCCATTAAAAGCTTCTTTTCACTTCCCGATAAACATCGTTGGGGCACGCCGGTACCGAAAAATGGCCGATAAGGGTTTAGTAGCGGGAATAGACTTTCCTTTCAGCATTGGCACCGGTTATGTTCATTATAACCCGGCCAATGCATCGGGCTTCAAAATGGATGTGAGTTACGAGTTGAAGCCCGGGCTATTTGGCGTGTACCGCTTGAATAAAGACCTGGACATTGGCGCTAAATTATCGTTGGGGATAGAAGCTAACAACGCCTACCTGCATGACCCCGGCGACCGCGGATGGTTCGCCACTGTGCATGTAAGGGCAAAGAAATGGTACGTGGACTATGAAAGATTTTTACACAGGAGTACGCAACTCAGTTTTATTTCGGTTGATGAACCTCTAGTATTTTATACCTACCCTGCGATAAACGAAGTGACGATCAAATATGCGCTGAGCAAAAAGAGCTACCTGAAAGCGAGTATAATCTTTGCCTCCGGTACCCAAAAGGACATCTACAATACTTACGCTCAAACGATCTCCGGAAAACTACCCTACCACCTATTCTTGATGAGTTTTGGTTATGGACAGTTTCATTGATGATATGCATCAGGAAAATACAACTAAGGTGTAATTGACACCACACTGATACAGAAATAGTTTTGCAGAAAAAAGTATTCACTAACTAAAATAGCATTTTATGAAAAAAATTACACTGATCATTTTAGTTTGCCTGTACATGATAACATTGAGTGTGACATTGTTTGCACAGCCCGTTATCACTAGCAGCGATCCACTCCAGGCGGTAGGTACGATCGACACTATTTACTCTGCATCTGCGACTGTGAGCCCAGGAGCCGGAGGCGCCGGCATTACGTGGGACCTCAGTGCACTGAGCTTTTCACCGGGGGGAACGGCTACGATCGCAAACCCCTCGACCAGCCCGTATATCAGCACATTCCCCACTTCGAATTTGTGTTTACAATTGACGGCTGGCGGCACAGCTTACGACTATGACCGGGTGTCAACAACCGGCTGGGAGACGATCTCTACAACTTATGCCGGACCGGGGACAGGCCAGGATTATTCTGCCAACACAAGACTGGAAATGCCCTTTCCTTTTCACTATCTCGATGTTGCCGTTGATACTTATCAGCAAACCACCGGGGGGCCACAAGTGGAGACATTGACGTATGACGGATACGGGACACTCATTACCCCTTACCACATATACACGAATGTCTTCCGGGTGAAAGAGGATTATGGCGGAACCGATTATCACTACAGCTGGTATACAGTTAATCCCCTCATGCTATTGATGAACTACAGCAACGCAGGAAACAACTACATTTATTTAAACACAGTTCCGGTTACCACACAGTCTGGCCAGGTAAATATTGACGCGGAATCTGCGAAAATTATCCCCAATCCATTTTCAACTGATGCCAAATTGAAACTGACATCCGCGAATGCCTTTACTGATGCATCGCTTATCATCGTGGATCCCATTGGTAATGTTGTAAAACAAATCCCTGTAAACGGAACTGAAACCATTATCACCAGGCAAGGGCTGTCTGCCGGCGTATACTTCTACCACGTTCAGAATAATGGTTTGACCGCAGCCACCGGCAAACTAGTCATTCAGTAAAATATCCATTCACTGCAAAAAAAACTATTATGAAAAAGATCGGATCAATAGTCCTTGCTGCAACCGTATTCATCTCCTCGGCTGCAAAGGCACAACAAGTAAAGGAAACCAAACAGGACCTTCCGAAAGAGGCCGCCAAAGGGAAATTCCACAGCGCAAAGGTGAACAAGGAGACCGGCAACATCGAGGTCATGTACCATCTGAAAGGCGATAAGAATGAAGATGTGCGTGAATACCAGAAATACATTTTCGATAAGGACATAAATTTTGTAAAGGAAGAAGATGTGCAAATAGAGAAGGAAGAAGCAAAACCGGACAAGGTAAAGGAAGTGATCGTGGCGCAACTCGGTAACGGGAAAGCGCTATCTATGGAAAGCCTTAAACTGCATCTGACGATAGGCAAGTATGTGTACAAATGGGACGCCGATAAAGGAAGCTATAGAAGAACTGTAGAGGAAGGAGATGAGATAACATTGCAGAATGAAGATGAGAAGTACTATACCGGTTATGCTGCTTATTCCAATCATACTACCGGGGATCTTTTTATGCTGGGTATGTCTGAAAAGGACGGGCAGCGGCGCAAAGTCTCTTTACTGCACGTGAAAAAATCAGATAAATCGATGGAAGAATTTCCGATCGATTTTGTATCACCGCAGGGGCTTGTGTATTCCGGGCTGGTTAGCAACGGAGACGAAGAAGATGCTGAAAACAACCTCGCGAATGGCGATATGATATTTGTTTTCGCGCCAAAGAAAGCAGATCCGATGCCGGATCAAAAAAAGTACACTTATATCCGTATTGACAACACCGGGAAGATAAAAGAGCGCTTTGAGATAGATGCGCCATCGCCGAATATGACCATATCAAGTCACTACCGCGGAAAAGACGGTGCCGTATATTTCACCGCCGGCTACAACAGCGATATGGATGTAAGCTTCGAGAAACGATATGGCGAAGTTATCTACCTGGTAAACCCAGCCTACCCTGCCCACTACGGCGAGCCAAACGAGCGTATGGTGACCTATCATAAGGACCTGGAAAAAAGAAAGATGGATGTGTTTTCCATAATCAAAATTAATAACGGCAAAGTAGAATGGATCAGCAAAAACCCAATTGAAAACTTCGAAGACAAGCTCCAGGTGCCTCCAGGACAGAAAAGAGGCTATGCCTATGACGGCAGATTTCTGAACATTGCAGTATTTGAAGAATTGCCTAACGGAGACTTTATTATCACAGGGCAAATAAACTCGAGGACTAAAGTGAATGGCCAGGAGTGGAAAACCTATGAAGACCTGATGTGTTTTCAGCTGGATAAACAAGGTATGCTGAAAGCACAGTACAGCATTGTTCCTGCAACGTTAAAGACAGACATCAATACTTTCTTCCCAATAAAAGAGCGGCTTATTTTAGCGCAGGACGGAAAAAGCGCCTACCTGCAACTTTTAGAAAACGAATCTACCGAGCATGAAAATTATGCGGCAAAAACCGGGCAGGCCGGCGGCGTTGTTACCTACCATTCTACTTATTATCCCTCCGTGCTTAAGTTTGACATAAATGAAGGAAAGATCACCGACTATACAACGGTAGGCGATCACAATTATAAACTCAGGAGCCATACCCCCTATATCTGGCTGGATAAAGAAAAAGCGATGGTTTATATAGGCAGCGACGGGCGATCCACGATATGGCTGGGCCGCTACCAGATGAATTAACAACTATACCCTTAAACACTGATCACTTACTGAAAAAAAAGCGCTCCTCGAAGGGGCGCTTTTTTGTGCGGGCGGCGCAATCGCTCGCAGATGCCAATATCATTAAAAACATGTTTATACCTTAACTTTGCATCATGAATTGGATAGCGCTTACGGACGAGCAACAGATAGAGCAGATAAAGGAACAGAGCAAACAGCAGCCCATCGTTATTTTTAAGCATAGTACACGCTGCTCCATCAGCAGTATGGCCAAAAACAGGCTGGAGCGGGAAGTACCGGCCAACAATGTTTCGTTCTACTACCTGGACCTGCTCAGGTATCGGCCCATCTCCAATAAAATTGCGGAAGACTTTCACGTACACCACCAGTCGCCACAGGTATTGCTGATAAAGAATGGTGAATGTACCTACGAAGAAAACCACAATGGCATCAATATGCAGGAAATAGCCGAGCAAGCCGGGGTTTAGGATTTTGGAATTAGGAATTGGGATCGTGGATTTAGGATTGGAAAGGGCCTAAGACGTTCAATCCAATTCCCAATTAAAAATCCCTAACTCCAAAAAATTATATTTCCTTCCCTTTCCACCTGCCGCTTCTCAGGTAGAATCCTGATGCAATGAGTAGGGTTATCCAGTAAATGAACTCAGAGCCCCAGCACAGATACAACGGGCTGTGGTTTACACGGATGATGAAGTAGCAATAGATCAGGTAACTGCCTACACAGCTGATCTCAATTGTCAGATTTATGAGGGTATTGCCGGTACCCACTACCCCGTTGAACACCACCGTAGCGAGCGACATCACCAGCGTGGCTACAACTATGACGCGCAGGCTGGGTATGGCGAACAATATCAGCGAGAGATCATTAGAGTATATGGAAAGGAATTCATGAGAAAACACAAGCAACAGCGTACATACGATCACTGCATACAACAGGCTCAGCTTACATATCTTCCAGATTATTTTCATTACATCCCGCCGCTTGCCCTGCCCTATAAGATTGCTCACCATAGTATTGCAGGTAGTAGCCAGTGCCCACGTGCCTATGCCTACGATACCGAAAATATTGCGCAGCACCTGCGATGCCGCCAGCGACTGCTGCCCAAGATGCTCTATGAAAATGAAAAACACCAGCCAGCCGCCTATGCTGAACATGAACTGAACAATAAGGGGCGTTGCTACTGCGAGGGTACGCTCCGAAAGGCCGACATCAAACTTCCGGAAGTTGAACACAGGGAAGTCCCCATAGAGTTTTTGGCGGAAGAAGATGCCTACCATGGTAGCACAATAAAATATCTCCGCGATCACAGATGCTGCGGCAGCACCTTTGAAGCCCAGCGCCGGCATTCCGAATTTACCGAAGATGAGCAGGTAATCGAACAACACATTCACGAGCGTAGCCACCAGTGATCCCCAGATAAGCAAACGCGAACGCCCTATGGAGATAAAAAACGAACATAACAATTGTGTAAGCATGAGGAAGGGCAATCCCCACACACGTATGTAAACGAAGCTTACACTCAGTTCGAAGTTGCTGTTATCGTGCAGCGTATATCCAAAAAGTATGGGTACAAACCACAATGTAAGCAGCATCATGCCCAGGGAAAACAATACGGACAGCATGGCGCCATTGGTAAGTATCTGCGCAAGGCCTTTTTTATCTTCCGCACCGGCGCGCCTGGCCATCTGTATCTGCATGCCACTGGCCAGGCCATACCCTATCATCGACAGGATCAGGTAAAACACCCCGGTAATTCCGTTTACACCAAGCTCACGCTGGCCCAACCGGCCGAGGAAAACGGTATTCGTAAAAAAACTTAATTGTGGTATCAGCAAAGCCAGAGAAATAGGCGCTGCTAATTTTACGATCTGACCATTGGTCGCGGAAACACCTAATTTATTTGTTTGTTCTGTTGAACTCAAAATACTCTTGCTTTGATAAGAGGAATTACAAATATGTTCGCTCTCATTATGAATAGTTTCGCAAATTTACCTTTTAATAACTTAGTATTATCATCAAGGGTTATTTTTTGGCAGAATGACCAGGTCCAAAATGTTTTCCTGTGTTTTCCGGTAAACAGCACCCAATCCCCGATGCCCATTCAGTAACTGAAAATATTTTTACTACATTTACTGTCTTACATGGCCACCTACAACACGAACGAGCAGGTATACAATGCGCAGGGAGACAAAGCGATCGGGTCACGCCTGGCGGCTGTCATTTGCGTATTGGTTCAGCGGGGTATGTTCATTGCGGGTTTTAGCCCTACAAACGAACTGCTGAATATACATTATACCAGCTACAACGCTAACAAGCCGGTATGGGCGCTCGACTTTTTTGAACACATTTTCAGTACCGATCCGGCTTTAGCCAATAAAGACATTGTAAAGGGTGTTTTCGTAAGCACGGACAAGACGCTGATCGTACCTGAAGAACTTTATAGCAAAGAAGAGGCTGAAAAATGGCTCAGTCGCATTCATTTTGTTGAAGCTACCGACCTGGTTTGCGCTTATGCTCTCGACGACGAAAAAGCTTATTACCTGCAAGCGGTTCCGGTAGGTATGTTAGAGCTGATAAAGATCAATTTTGCCAGGGCAGAGATACTTCCCGTGAGCATATACCAGTTCCACAACCCAAATGCCGGACCATACTATACACAGATCTGCCTCAGCGGTGAGCAGGTTAGTGTTACTCTTCACAATGCCGGCCGACTGCTCTGGCATAAGGTATATGGCTATAGTAGCGCCGAAGATATCACCTATTCTCTGAAGCAGTATTGCGGCGAGAGTGACATTGACCCTGCATTGCTGAATGTATCTTGCACGGGCCTGAGCGCTTCTGAGTTTGAAACGATCAATGAGCTTACCCAATACTTCCCTAAAATAAAAGCCGGAAATGGCAGCGACTTTACCGGTATGTGGGATGGTGCTATATCGCTGGCCCAACAACTTTTCGCATGCGTATCGTAGGAGGAACATTCGGAGGGCGCAGGTTCAGCCCACCGGCCCGCATTCCGGCACGGCCCACCACAGAGGTGGCCAAGGAAGGCCTGTTCAATATCCTCAATAACATGATCGATTTTGAAGGTCTTAAAACACTGGACATTTTCGGGGGCACAGGCAGCATCAGTTATGAGCTTGCGTCACGCGGCGCTACCGACCTCACCCTAATCGAGCGCGATCCGGTTACGATAGATTTCATAAAAAAAACGGCTAAAGAACTGGACATTGCAAATATACTGCACATCATTCGCGGCGATGTGTTCAAGTTCATGAAGCAAAGCATTGACCAATACAATTTCATCTTCGCAGGGCCACCATATGCGCTCGCTAACATTGATGACCTTCCGCTGCTGGTGTTTGAAAAAAACATGCTGCTGCCCGGGGGTATATTTGTGATGGAGCACACGCCAAGAAATGACTATCAGAACCATCCCCGCTTTCAAAAAATGAAAAACTACGGCACCACCGTATTTAGCTTCTTTACTCAACCATCTGAATAATATGGAACGTATCTGCTTATTTCCCGGCACCTTCGACCCCATTACACTGGGTCATGTGGACATTATAGAAAGGGCTGTATCCTTGTTTGACAAGCTGGTGATCGGTGTGGGCATCAATTCGTCCAAGCAGCCTATGTTTACTTTAGAGCAGCGCACAAGCTGGATACAGGAGTTATTTAAAAACGATTCCCGGATAGAGGTAGCCGGATATGAGGGACTTACCGTTGACTACTGCCGTAAAATAGATGCGAAGTATATATTGCGCGGCATTCGCTATGTGAGCGACTTTGAGTACGAAAAAGCCATCGCCGATATGAACCGTATGCTGGTGCCGGATATAGAGACCATCTTCCTCACCTGCGCCCCGCTCTACTCCACTATCTCGTCAACACTTGTCCGCGATGTTATCCGCAATGGTGGTAACGCCAGCATGTTTATTCCGGATGTGGTGAAATACTAGGTAGTAACTGTTATCACAGAGCAAGCGGGTTACTCCTTGATGAAATCAAAGTGCGCATTCTGATAGGCGCTAAGCCCTACATTTTCCTTCAGCTTTTGAAAGGTGAGAAATGGCCCCTTGGTCACAAATAAATTGGTGAGCCAGGCAGGAACGGAGCCGGAAGGATCAAAGCTGACGATGTATACTATTTTCAAAAGATCTTTACTTAGCGGCGTAACATCCCAGTGTGCCGCAGATTTCTTCACTCTTACTATCCCGTCTTTAGCGGGTACCATGTCAGGCTCTGAATGGGAATCAATAGTAAGCAATTGCGGAGAGGGCTGGTTGATGGTAATATGAGCCACGTAATCGCGGTCGGCACAGGGCCATGGCACGTCAACTTCGGAATGGAAAATAAACTCATTCGCCTTTATCGCCTTTACCACCTCGGCCGACTTACTGCCGTATACCCAATCCGGCTGCCTGTTGATATCCATTAGTAGCGCAATGAGTTGTGACTGAGTGGCTTTCACGGTGCATTCCACCTTTATACACTTGAAATCCGAGTTATTGTCATCGGCAGTGAATACCTTGATGCCATCCTCGTCCCGCTTCAGATGCCAGTCGGCCTGGGTCTGCGCGCTTATATTCCAGCTCAGCCCGCATAACAATATGGCTACTGTTATTTTGAGGGGGATCATATGTTTTACAAGAATCTGCATTTCAGCCTTACATAAATTTACAAAAAATATCAATATGAAATGCCGGGTTGCCTTATATCAATGTTAATATTTGACTTCAATAACTTGCAAAGGTTTACTCTACAGAGCCGATGGGCTGTTTACGTTCCATTGCTTTGAATCGGTTGTATCGCTGGGTTTCTTTCGTTAGTCGCCGGAGCAAAAGGTAAAAAACCAACCCATCATCGATCCAGCCCACCACGGGTATATAATCGGGTATGAGGTCGAAGGGGAAAATAATGTAGGCAACGGCAAGTATAGAGACCAGGACAGTCAGTACAGACATTTTGTAGCGCCCACTGAACGCATCCCTCAGCATCTGCCACAATGCCTTGCGGTTACGGAATAGATGCCATCCGTTTCGAAAATTTTGGGCCGGCCGCACAGGTACATACTTCGACATCACTTTCTTTTTCACAAAGTTACCCAGCACAGTGTTGCAGCCCTGTTAAGGGAATGAAGAAAGAACGTTAAGGTTTAATAGCACTTCAATATCCGAAAGGAATCCAATTAAGATTTCCATGTCAATTCCGCCATCTTCAGTACTTCCCGTATAGCCTCGTAAGACTTTGCGGCATATGGTGCAAGATCCTGCTCACGTACCCATTTGGCTTCCAGTATGTTCTCTTCTTTCTGTGGCTTGAGCTTATCAGCTGAAGTGCCCTTCATTCTGTACCAGGCAGTGCGTTTCAAAAACTGCTGGTTCTTTTGCTCGTATATGTGGTAGGTATCGCAGATCTTTTCACCAAGTTCAAGGTTAACCAGGCCCGTTTCCTCGCTCACCTCACGCAGCGCGCATTGCTCAATGTTTTCGCCAGCGTCCAGCTTGCCCTTTGGCAGGTCCCACTTGCCTCGCCTGAAGATCATCAGGATCTCGTTCTGTTCATTGTAGGCAACTCCGCCCGCGGCATCCAGCAGCATATACATGGCGTGAAGCTGTTCCAGCAAAGCCGCTTCTGATATGTCTTCAACTATAGCGCCCCTTGTGCCCAGCTTTTCCATGTACCTGAGCGCCTGGGTGTAGCTGCGCAATGTTGCCCCGCTGAAAAACTCGTATTCCTCCGCCACAGGATTACTGAGTATGTAACCCTCACCATCAGTGGTGATTACGAGTGGTTTATCGTTGTAGTATATTTTTTGAACGAAATTCATAGCGCTGTTTTTTTGAAGGTTTGGTTATTTGACGTAGGTTTGAGCGTTATGAGCACTCCTAAACATTTTGCCGAAAAGCTTTTGCAAATTAAGGCATTGCAGATCAACTTACAAAAACCATACACCTGGGCGTCCGGCTGGCATTCCCCGGTTTATTGCGATAACCGTAAAGTACTTTCATTCCCATATGTACGCGACTTCGTAAAAAGCGAACTGGCCAACATCATTCTCGATAAATTTCCCGATGCAGAAGTAATAGCAGGGGTTGCAACCGCGGGCATAGCACATGGCGTAATGGCTGCCGACCTGCTGAAGTTGCCATTCATCTATGTACGTGCCAAGCCCAAAGAGCACGGTATGGGCAACCAAATAGAAGGGGTGCTTAAGCCAGGACAGAAAGTAGTGGTGGTAGAAGACTTGGTGTCTACCGGCAAAAGCAGCCTGCAGGTAGTAGATGTGCTGCGCGAACAGGGAGCGGAAGTACTGGGCATGTGTGCGCTGTTTACGTACGGTTTCCCTGTGGCTGATGAGGCTTTCGAAAAGGCCGGCCTACCGCTTTATACCATCAGCAACTACAAAGCGCTGATGGAAGTAGGAGAAGAGCAGAAACTTTTTGCCGCTGAGGAAAAAGCAACGCTGGAACAGTGGAGAGTGGATCCGGGGAACTGGATGAAATAAACATTATAGAGCATGCGGATCGATGACCTGTAACCCGGGAATATTCCTGAAATCGGCATTATTACTGGTAACTAGTATCAGATTATGAACCAGTGCTGTGGCTGCGATAATCGCGTCCGGTAAATGCATTTTTCGACTCTTTCGAATTAGGATGGTTCTATCGGCTATTTCATCCGTGATCCCCAGAACATTGGAACCGGTAACAAATTCTTCCATTATAGCCTGGTCTACAGCTGTTTTGAAATTAAAACCAAGCGCCTCCATTTTAGTGATAATGGAAACATTGCTTTGTTCATCTACAACATTGTTAAGTGACTGAATAGCACTTGCCGGTAATGATGCATCAAGGAAATTAATAATTGCATTAGTATCCAGCAAATACATAAAAACTATCAAAATTATTTTTTCAGCCTTTCCTCCCACTCATTCCTGCTATCCTTTACA
>CAINOM010000086.1 GCA_903851455.1 uncultured Bacteroidota bacterium
AGCATTCACACGCGGGCCGATAACGAACACGAGGTCTGATATGGAGAGCGGCTTTGTGATGCCGCCCAATTCTTTCAAGGTGGAAATAGCGAGGCAGGGCGATTCATTTATCCGCTTTATACCGAAGTAAGCGAGTATACGGTTCTCACCATCCATGGGCACAATGTCTGCGGCTATGCTGGTGGCCACGAGGTCGAGATAATGGTACACATCTTCAAGCGGCTGTTTCGAATTAATAGCCAATGCCTGCGCCAGCTTGAAGCCGATACCACAGCCGCTAAGCTCTTTATAAGGATACTTGCAATCGGTCTGTTTGGGATTTAATATTGCAAATGCGGGAGGTATATTAGTGTCTGGCAAGTGGTGATCGCATACGATAACATCTATGCCCAGCGACTGCGCATAGGTGATCATTTCCACAGACTTGATACCGCAGTCCAGCGTTATCAGCAGCGTATAGCCATTGCCGTGCGCATAATCTATACCTTGTTTGGATATGCCGTAACCTTCGCGGTAACGATGGGGTATGTAGTAGGCGAGCTCGCCATTGTACTTTTTCCTGAGAAATGAATATACCAGTGATACGGCGGTAGTGCCATCAACATCATAGTCTCCATAGACCATTATGCGCTCATGCCACTCAATTCCTTCAGCAATTCTGTCTACGGCTTTCCGCATCCCCTTCATCAGGAAGGGGTCATGCAGCTGAGACAATTCAGGACGGAAAAACACCTTTGCGCTCTCATAATCTTTGATGCCTCTCAGCGCCAGCACCCTGCACATTGCTGAATTTATCTTTAGATCTTCTCCCAGCCTGTGCACAATGGCTTCATCTACAGGTTTTAACGTCCATCTTTTCTCAGGCTTCATGTTCCAAAATCCAGTTGCTGCACAGCAGTGTGATACTCTGTCACCCATTTTCCGAGTGTGTCGCAAAATGCGCTTTTCTCTATGTTAGCGAAAAAATCGCCCTCATTCATGATGCGTTCCAGCAGCTGATCCTGTGCCTGGATACACTGTATCGCCGTATTATATGGCGTATGACTGAAAGACACCATTTCGTATACCGACACAAACTGGCTGGGATATCGCTTGCCTAATTCTTTTTCTATTTTCTTACGCTCGAGGAACATGGGATCGGCCACCTTATCGCGCATTTCGATAAAGTTAGTCAAAGCAAGTGCTGCAACCGCGTCGCCATTTGGCTTTCTCTTTGCCTCGTATGTATTGAGTATTGAATGCCAGTCGTCCTTGTATATTCCTATCAATTCGGACAGTATAGTAACGTCCTCAAACCCTGCATTCATCCCCTGGCCATAAAATGGCACAATGGCATGGGCAGCGTCGCCGATGAGTGCACTCTTATCTTTATAATGCCATGGGAAAATATGCGTGGTGATCAGCGCCGAAGTAGGATTGCCAAAGAAATCATCCAGCAGGCCGGGCATTAATGCCTTGGCGTCGGCGAATTGCTTGTCAAAAAAAGTTGTAACGTCATCTCTTGTCTGCAATTTTTCGAAAGAAACTTCCCCTTCAAACGGCATGAACAGCGTGCAGGTAAATGTGCCGTCTGTGTTTGGAAGGGCTATCATCATGTACTTGCCGCGCGGCCAAATGTGGAGCGCGTTTTTTTCCATGAGCCACTCACCGTTTTTACCAGGCAGTATACATAGCTCCTTATAGCCATACTCCAGGTACATCTGGTCGCAGTTGACCCTGCTCATGTGCGTATAGCTTTCGCGCAGGGCAGAGAATGCACCGTCTGCGCCAAACAGGAGGTCGGCATGGACGATTCTCTCTTTATGGTCGTGATGGAAATGCACATGGTTATTTTCCACATGAACATTCACGGCGCGATGCTCAAAGTGCAGCCGCACCCCTTCCCGCTCGGCAAGCGTCATCAGCTTTTTATTCAGTTCTCCACGGCTTACCGAGTAGATCGCTTCATTGTTCTTGCTGTATGGCTGGAAAGCGGTTTGCCCATCGGCCTGGTGCAGATACCGGCCATACATGGGTATCGCCAGGGCCTCCATTTCGTTCCGTAAACCGGCGAGCTCCAACGCCCGCCATCCACGCGCGCTCATGGCCAGATTGATCGATTTGCCGGCAGACATATTTGCGGCACGCATATCCGGGCGGCGCTCGTAGATCGAGACTTCGTGACCAAGTTTCCTGAGTATGATAGACAACAGCGACCCTACCAGCCCTGCACCCAATATTGTAACTTTACGAGACATAAATGAAAATTAAAGGTAAAAATTAAAAGCAAATGTTTGCGGGCAAAGTAAGGAATAATAGACAACGATATAATGATCGCGGTCACATAGGGTTTCTAACGATCATTCCAGTCGTTATTTCAGTTTCCTCAAGCAGAAAGTCTACTTTCACATTCTTAAAAGGAACCTATGAAGTGTTTTCTTATTCTGTGTAGTTCACTGTTATTTCCATTTATTGGCAAGGCGCAAGGGTCGGCCTCAGGCAATGAAAGTACATCTGCCGCTAAGGGCGACACAGCAACAAAAGCGCGTGTTTTTAATTATGTAGAGCAACAACCCATGCCCGGGTTTGATCTGTCCGAATATCTCCAGGCTAACCTGCATTATCCGCGCGAGGCGAGGAAGGCCAATATCGAGGGCAAGGTGATCGTGAAGTTTGTAATTGATGAGATTGGGACTGTTAGTGATGTTCACATTGTACGCGGCATTGGTGGTGGCTGTGATGACGAAGCGCAGCGTGTAGTAGCCGCTATGCCCAAATGGAAACCTGGCACGCAAAATGGCAAGGCGGTTAAAGTTTATTTTACCCTCCCCATAAATTTTGTGCTTGAAGACAGGAGAAAAAGATAGCAGACCTCGCCAAGTTATGGCCGATACTCATAAGGCATTCAGCCTTACCTTTGCAAAAAAACATCATGCCGGCCGTTTTCTATGCTCCAGGATCAGTTTTCTAATATTATCTCACTCATCCGCCAATCGCAGGCAAATGCGCTGAGAGCTGTCAATACTGAGCTCATTAATCTATATTGGCAGGTAGGTGAGTATATGAGCAGGCAGTTAGCAGGCGCAGCATGGGGAGAAAAAACGGTAGATGAACTTGCTGAATATATCTCTAACCACCATCCCGAGATCAAAGGTTTCAATCGTCGCGGTCTTTACAGGATGAAACAATTCTATGAATTATATAATAATTCATCAATTGTGTCGTCAGTGTTGACACAATTACAAATTCCTGATAATCAAAAGTCTGCAATTGTGTCGACAGTGTTGACACAATTTAATCTTTCTGACATACGAAATACATTAGTCGTAAAAATAAGCTGGTCACATCATACACTAATCATGTCAAGATGCCGGTTGCCGGAGGAAATCGAATTTTACATAAAGCAGAGCATAAAAGAGAATTACAGTGTCAGGGAATTAGACCGTCAAATATCAAGCAGCCTTTTTGAGCGGGTAATGATCGGTAATCATAATCTGCCACCGGCTATAAAAGACATACACCCCGATATTGCTAACCATTTTAAGGACAGCTACGTTTTCGAGTTTCTAAACCTGCCGGAACCCTATAACGAAAGTGAGCTTAAAAAAGGGCTCATTCGCCAAATGAAGCAATTCATTCTTGAACTGGGTAAAGACTACCTTTACGTAGGTGAAGAATTCAAAGTACAAGCAGGCAATCGCGATTTTTACATCGACCTTTTGTTTTACCACAGGGGCTTGCAATGCCTTGTTGCATTTGAACTAAAAACAGACCGATTTGAGCCTGAGCATCTCGGAAAGTTGAATTTCTACCTCGAGGCGCTCGACAGAGATGTAAAGAAACCAAACGAGAACCCTAGCATTGGCATATTACTTTGTAAGGATAAGGATGCCGGAACGGTAGAATATGCGCTCAGTCGTTATCTTTCGCCCGCCCTTATTGCGGAATACAAAACGCAACTGCCTGATAAAAAACTATTACAACAGAAACTACAGGAAATTTTTGAATCACTATAGAACATCAAACCATGCCGGCCGTTTTCTATGAACAGGATGTAAGATCGGGGTTAAAGCAAAAGCGCAAGCTTTCGGTCTTTATAGATACAATTATCAGCAAGTATCTGCCAAAGGTGCAAACGGCGGACCTTAACGTAATCTTCTGTACGGACGCTTTTCTGCTGGAAATGAATAAAAACTTCCTCGATCACGATACGTTTACAGATATTATTACCTTCGACCTCAGCGAATCGAAGAAGGCGCTGGAAGGGGAGATATACATCAGCACTGAACGTGTGAAGGAAAATGCAAAGCTGTATCATACAACCTACCAGGACGAACTGCACCGCGTGATATTTCATGGTGTGCTGCACCTTTGCGGTTTTAAAGACAAAAAAGAGAAAGACCAGAAGGTCATGCGTGCGAATGAAGATTATTGCCTGGAGCATTATAAAAAGGAATTAGAGAAATGAACATTGAAAAGATATACGAAGACGATGACCTCATCATAGTAAACAAGCCCGCGGGGCTGCTCGTGGTGCCAGACAGGTTTAACCACGATCTGCCCACGCTCAACAGGGCGCTGGAAGCAAAACTGGGTCAGAAGATATGGGTAGTGCACCGCCTGGACAGGGATACCAGCGGGGTGATCTGCTTTGCAAAGAACGAGCATGCACACCGGTATTTGTCCATCCTTTTCCAGGAGCGGGACGTGAGCAAGTTTTATGCGGGGCTGGTATATGGCATCGTAGTGCCACCTGAAGGGAGGATAGAAAACGCTATTGCCGAGCACCCTGCAATGAACGGTAAAATGATCGTGGCCAAAAAAGGCAAGCTGGCCGTTACCGACTACAAAGTGGTGGAGCAATGGCCGCTGTATGCATTGATGCAATTCCAGATACATACGGGGCGCACCCACCAGATACGTGTGCATATGCAATCTATAGGCCACCCGATAGTGTGCGATGAGCTGTACGGCGACAGCGATCCGTTCCTGTTGTCAAACATCAAACGCAAATACCACATGTCCGGGAAGGACGAACAGGAGAAGCCACTACTGAGCAGGCTGGCGCTGCATGCCTACCGGATAGAATTCGATAAGGAAGACGGTACACATATATCTGCCGAGGCGCCTTTGCCCAGAGACATGGCCGCATGCGTGAAGCAGTTGAATAAGTGGACCAAACCGCTGAGCAATGAACAAACCGGCGAACAAGCTTAGCGGTTATAAGCCACTTTTAGTTAAGGCTGTGTCGTGGGATGATATAGAGTCC
Source organism: uncultured Bacteroidota bacterium (assembly GCA_903851455.1). Taxonomy (GTDB): domain Bacteria; phylum Bacteroidota; class Bacteroidia; order Chitinophagales; family Chitinophagaceae; genus Nemorincola. The sequence goes on from CAINOM010000086.1 coordinate 5,249, forward strand.
CATTATCTAAGTCTGGTAAGTCATGGTTGGCATCATGAACAATTCGTTGGGCTCATAAGACATATAAAGTCATCTGATTATTCTGCGCGGCTTTTTGCGTGTACGTCATTGGACACTCTTTCCGTAAGTATTTATGATCCGATTGAGTTCGGCCGTGAAAATCTTAGTGTGGAATTTGATAGAGACAAACAGTACTGGAAATTTACGTACTGCTCGTTGCCTTACCAGAAGCCAACGTTTGTGCGTAAATATCCTGCGGACAAGGGCATAGAAAAATTTGCCCAGGATTGGAATGCTTTGATTAAATAAAAAAACCGTCTGC
>CAINOM010000087.1 GCA_903851455.1 uncultured Bacteroidota bacterium
ATCGACACTAATTGAAACGATTAAAGTAACTACTGGTTTATAAACGGCGTGACTATTCGTCACAAACATTTTTTTGCCAGTTTTCCTTTAAAGCGGTGCCAAGGCGATATTTACTTCTCGTTAAACAGGTGTCTTACATTCTCGATGTAATTGGTGCCGACCGGAATTTCGGTATCGCCGAGGTGAATGGTTTTGTTGCGCAGGTACTTTACTTTGCTAAGGGACACGATAAAGGAGCGGTGTACCCTGATGAATTCATCGGCGGGAAGCTTCTCAGACACACTCTTCAGGCTCATGCGCACGAGCAGCGTCTTGCCGTTATCAAAGTGTATCTTGAAATAATTGTCCAGCCCTTCGATATACAGGATGTCGGCCAGGGTGACCTTGACGAGGCTATAGTCCACGCGGACAAATAGGTATTGCTGTACCTCTGTTTCTTTCTTGTGGAGATAAGAATTGTACTCTTTTACTTTCTCAACCGCCTTCTTGAAACGATCGAACTCAAAAGGCTTCAGCAAATAGTCTATGGCATCCAGGTTAAACCCTTCCACAGCATACTCAGTGTAGGCCGTGGTAAATATTACCAGGATACTTTTATCCAGTTTCTTGTAAAGCTCGATACCGGAGATTGACGGCATATTGATGTCCAGGAACAGCAGGTCTACCTTGTTGTCTTCCAGGTACTTCAATGCAGTACCGGTTTCGGTAAAAGTAGCTGCCAGGTCCAGGTAGTCAATCTGGTCGCAGAAGGTTTTTATTATCTCCAATGCGAGCGGTTCGTCATCAATAGCTATTGCTGTGATCATTATTAAAAAGTAATGTTTAGTGACACTGCAAAATCTTTATCGCCATCCCTGACAGTAATGATATGCTTGCCGGGGTACAACAAATTTAAGCGTTGCCGGGTAGTTTTTATGCCCAGGCTGGTACCCTTATCGATATCCGGCCTGATGTATACCTTGAAATTATAAGCGTAAAGATGCAAGTCATTTTCATGCAGGTAGATCTGGATAAGGATATCAGAATCATCGCTGGAGTTCACACCATACTTGAATGCATTCTCCACGAATGGTATCAGCAGAAAAGGAGCAATACGCTTGTCTTCGGCTTGTCCCGTTCCCGTGATCTCGTACCTGATCTTTACCTTGTCAGACAGCCTCAATCGCTGCAACTCAATATAATTGGAAATATACGAAAGTTCCTTAGAAAGTGTTACAAAACTCTGGTTTGCCTCGCTCACCGCATAGCGCATCATGCCCGACAGTTTTACAACAACATCGGGTGCGCGGTCTGATTTGGTGAGTGTGAGTGAGTAGATACTATTCAGGGTATTGAACAGAAAGTGCGGGTTTATCTGCGCTTTTAAAAACGAGATCTGGGTGTTGATCATTTGTTTCTTTGTTTGCTGCAGCTGCTCATAAAGAAACAACGTAAACGATGACGCATCTACGATGATAAACATAAACAGGTTGATGCCGGAGAGCATATGCGGGCGGGCATTACGTATCTGCGGTACCTGGCCGGAATGTTCCGCTATATCGTTCATATCCGGTGCCACTGCAACTTCTGCAGGCAGCAAGGCGTAGTTGAGTATGCAAAACAGGAGGAAGGCGCCAAGAATAGAAATGATCCATTCGGGATAACGATGCTGCAGGTAAAATTTCGGTATGGCGAGGTAATAATTAAAATAAAAAACAGCGATCAGCAACAGCGCATTGTATCTGCGAGCTGGCTCCATAAGATCCTCGAAAACCCCTGCAAGGCTCAGACTATCCCTGCGTGGACTGAATATGGCGGGGAGCGACAGAAATACCAACCAGCATATAACGTGAATAAAGATGGTAAGTACTCTCTTTTGCTTTGCTGTCATTATCAAATAAAGATAAAAATCGTTTTTGAAAAAAAGCCACCTTATTTTCATAAGGCGGCTTTTCTCCCCTAATTACAACTTAAACGTACAACACCCCCTCTAACAAACCACAATCTTTCCCGCAGCTAATTGCACTTCTGCAACAGCATAGTAACGGGCGAATAATTACAAACCGACAAACCCGGTACAACCTTTAAAAGGAAAGTATCCAGTAGCTCCGTCTGCCAGTTCAATATGCTTTCTGATTTATTGCCATAAGCCAGTACAAGATATTCGCCGATATTGTCGACCAGTGTCATAATATCTGTCATGTAGGTAATGGCAACTCTATGTTTTGAAATATCCGTAATATCCGACTCAACAATATGAAACTGGCGATTGATGAATTTTATCGGGTTACCCCCGTTATCGGATAGTACCGGTATCCTGTTTTTTAATGCGTCTATATATTCTGAAACAGGGAAACCACATTTGTAATGCAGCGAATTAGCCCTGATGTCATTGTTTACCATTTCGCTGAAGGTTGCGCACCTCATCCCCGGATTATATGCCTGCGATTTTAGTAAGAACTCATTATAAGAAGCATATAAAACAGATTGGGCAAAAGCGCCTTCCGAATTATCATCTATGTATTGCCGAAAGCTAAGATTTATTACTGCCTGCTGCATAAATTCAGAGTCTTTAGGGGTAATTGATAAAGTTTTTGATACCTTTTTTGCTACTGACCTAAAATTAGCAGGCACAAAAAAAGATAACAAAAAAATGAGGCGTATAAAGGAAATGCTGTGGCGTACCGGATCGCACAAATGCGTCAGTATTCCGTGTTGGTTTGGAACAACAAAAGGAATAGAAGGCGAACGAAAAACGGTAAAGAGGCCATGGGAAAGGCTTTCCGGCGAAATATTTTTTTGCTTCAGCCTTGGCAAGGTCAAGCCGGATACTACTAACCTTCCTTAATGTTCACTGACTGTTTGATATCGCTTATTGATACTTTGTTGCTGATATTGTTGAGGATCCAGTCATTACCGCTCCTGGTAAAATGATACGTGTCAGCGAAATAGGCTGATTCCTGCTTCTTATTCTTTATGATCTTACCGGTCAGCTCATTGATACTGTAGTCGATCATTTTGCCTTCCACATAGGCTACAAATGCATCCCGTGAATTGTCTTTGTAATCTTCTGTGCTGATGATCGTAATGCCTTTTATTTCAATACTCTCCATCATATTTTTTTCATGGTTGGTCTTCATGAAATCCAATTGCACTTTGTAATTATCGTACAGTTCTTTGCTGATGAGGTTCTTTACGTATACCAGGTTCCGGTCCATCCAGGCCTGCTGCATTTTAAAGAATATCTGCTGGGTGTGCGACTTGAGGTTGTTTTCATTCCATATAGGGTCTTCCTGGGCGGCCAATGCCAGCACCTGCGAACTTTCGCGTTTTTTCTGTGCTATGTTCTGCTTTTTTATAGCTACATAAATAAGAATGAACGGGAGCAGAATAAGCTTCAACCAGAGGCTACCGCCGCTGCTGCTGCCACCGCCGGCCCTTGCATACAGGTATTGGGATACAAACAATAACCCTATCGTAAAAAATAACGATAAAACGATCTTACTCCTGTTGCGTGCCATAAGCAGGTTTTTATACAGTTACTACCCAGTTGTGGGTATCTTTCTTCCTGCCATAACGGATATCTGCAAGTTCCTGTTTGAGCCAATTGGTGATCTCCCAATGCTCAATATCAGGAAGTTCCATTTTATCTTCATGGAAAGTAAGTTCGCGAATTGGTGCAATGGAGGCGGCAGTTCCGGTACCGAATGCTTCCTTCAACTTGCCGGCATGAAATGCTTCTTCTATTTCATCTATGCTCAGCGGACGCTCTTCTACCTTCACTCCTTTTTCACGCAGCAAAGTCAATACGCTCTCACGTGTAACGCCTTCCAGTATAGTGTCCTGTGTCACATCGGGTGTGATCACGGTATCGCCTATCACGAAAAATACGTTCATGGTTCCGATCTCCTGCACATACTTATGTTCAAAGCCGTCGGTCCACAGTATCTGGTCGTAGCCCATTTTTTTTATTTGCATGCTAGGATACATGCTCATACCGTAGTTGCCAGCTGCTTTGGTAAAACCAATACCACCGGGAAATGCGCGTACATATTTGTCCTGGACGTAAATAGAAACGGGTTTGTTATAATATGGGCCGGCCGGGCTGGTGATGATGATGAACATGAACTTCTCCGCCGGCCTTACACCGATGAACTCGTCGACGGCAAGCATGAAGGGACGGATATATAAAGAAGTGTCGTTGCCGGTAGGTACCCAATCGCGGTCCAGGTTTACCAGTTCGCGCATGCCATCGATAAATATCTCTTTTGGTACATCAGGCATCGCCATACGCTCTGCTGAGCGGTTCATGCGTTTCCAGTTATCATAGGGGCGAAATATAATGGGATTGCCTTGCGGGTCTTTATATGCCTTAACTCCTTCAAAAATAGCTTGTCCGTAGTGCAAAAAAGTAGTTGCCGGGCTAAAAGTAAGGTTGTGAAAAGGCGTGATCTCCGGTTTTCCCCATGCGCCGTTCTCGTAGTATGCTACCAACATGTGATCAGAATAGTTCTTACCAAATTGTATGTTCGCCGGATCAATCTCCCCTATCCTGCTGTGCTCTATTTTTTTGATGTTGATATCTAACGAAGAAACGCTCATAATGCCCGAATTAATTTAATATTGTGGAACGATAATTTGCGCAAAGAAACAATTTTAAACCCTAAATCCCTAAACAGGAACCTTCTTATTTTTATTATGCTAATGGGATTAAAGATAGAGATAAATTATTCTAAAAATCTATAAGGAAATGAACATTATTAATTCAGACATGGTGAGCCCGGTATATGATGTTTTTTGGGACGAGGTATCTTCAGTAGTAAAAGATGCAGGACCGAGGAATATTCTGATTCTCGTAAACACATTTGCGCCGGGAGGGAACGAAGAACTGCAGCTGCGGAAGATGCTCGACGCCTGCAAGTTGCCACCGGAAGAGTACAACATTATTCAGCTGGAAAGCGGCAGGCAGGTGGCATGGCACCAGCTACGTGAGCGGCTTGATCCGAAGGTGGTTTTTTTGATCGGCATACTACCTGCGCAATTGGGGATATCTTCACTTTTCATGCTCAACGCGCCTAACCGGTTCAATGACCGCATATGGCTGGCTACATTATCACTTGCCGAACTGGAGCAAAATGCAGAGGCTAAAAAGCAATTGTGGGTAAACGGTATGAAACCCATTTTTGTGGATGGGCTTTTACATAAATAATTTCTTAACCAGGAATGAAACTCCTATTCCTGTAGAACCTAATTGTCAATAATTGCCCACACCAGAACAAATACTAAAACAATACTGGGGCTATGACAGCTTCCGTGCACTGCAAAAGGACATCATAACCAGTGTATTGGAAAACCGGGACACACTGGCGCTGCTGCCTACAGGCGGCGGCAAATCGCTGTGTTACCAGGTGCCCGCGATCATTAAACAAGGTTTTTGCCTGGTCATTTCCCCACTTATAGCACTTATGCAGGACCAGGTGGGCCGCCTTAAGGAACAGGATGTTCCGGCGGAATGTATCCACTCCGGAATGCATTACAACGATGTAAAGCGGACACTGGACAATGCGATGCACGGAGCCTATAAGTTGCTTTACATATCGCCGGAAAGGCTGCAGACCCGTTTGTTCGAGGATTATATGCGGGAATTTGATGTCAGTATGATCGCTGTGGATGAAGCGCATTGCATATCGCAGTGGGGGCATGACTTCCGGCCCAGCTACCTTGAAATAGCCAGTGCAAGAGCGGCATATCCGAATGCGCCGATACTAGCGCTAACGGCCACAGCTACTACCGATGTAAGGGCAGATATAGAAAAACAATTGCAGTTCCGGCAGCCAGCGGTATTCAAACAAAGCTTTGCGAGAGATAACATATTTTACGACATACGATATAGTGAGAATAAGAATGCCGATGTGCTGAACAATGTAAATACGCATTGCAGCATCATTTATTGCCGAAGCAGGAAGCAGACCGAGACCATAGGAAAATACCTTGCCCAGCACGGCATAGACAGCGCAGTATACCATGCAGGTATGAGCAAGGATAACCGGGAAAATGCGCAGGAGCTATGGATGAAGAATAAAGCACCGGTTATGGCCGCAACTACCGCTTTCGGCATGGGTATAGATAAACCCGATGTGAGAATGGTGCTGCACTATGATGCGCCGGAACACATAGAGGCCTACTACCAGGAAGCCGGCAGGGCTGGTCGTGATGGAAAGGAGTCGCTTGCGCTGGCTTTATACAATAGCTCTGATATAAAGCGGCTAAAGGAGAGCATTGCCCTGCAATACCCACCCGAAGCTTACCTGCGTCAAGTATACCAGGCTGTGGCCGAATACCTCCAGATTCCGATAGGCAATGAACCGGGGCAGTACTACCCTTTCGACCTCGCTGATTTCTGCAGGAAATTTTCGTTTAAAGCCAACGAAGCGATACATGCGCTGAAACTGCTGGAGCAGGAAGGTCTATGGACCATGAGCGAGTCGGTGTATAATCCCGCAACTATACTGTTTACCTCCGATCGACACAGCCTTGACGGACTAGCCGGTGCGCATCCCGACCTTCATTATGTAACGGTAGGCCTGCTGCGGATGTACAATACCATCTTTCATTTTCCAACGCCGGTGCGCGAGAGCGCTATTGCCCGGCAACTGAAAATGAAAAAAGACGAACTGGCCACAAAGCTGGAGCGGCTGGACAATATGGAGCTGATCAAATACAACAAGCCAGGTGAAGGGCCGCAGATGTTCTTTCACCACTATCGGGTAGACAGCAGGCACCTGATCATTGACCTCAACCGGATACACATTCTGCGCAAACGGCATGAGGCAAGAACGGATGCTATGATAGCCTTTTTGGAAAACAAAACGCAATGCCGCGAACGGATATTGCTTACCTATTTCGGGGAAAAGCCAGGTAAGGACTGCGGACACTGCGATGTGTGCAAGCAGAAAAATTATGTTCCCGTTTCGGAAAACAAGTTAAAAACAGAGATCCTGCAGTTGTTGCACCAATATAAAACTATTTCGTTGCAGCAGATCGTTGCTAACTATCCTACTGCTGCGAAGGAACAGGTGCTAGGATTAGTAAGAGAGATGATTGATAATGGTCTTTTGCTCCTAAAGGAAAATGGGACAATTGTCGCCTCTGCATAATCTCTTTCCCGGATCACTGTTCCAGTAAGTCTGGCTTGTTTATGTTGTCCAGGGTCACCTTCTCGCTATTGCGCATTGGCAAAGGATTGTGCGTTTTAGACTGCACCGGCCTGGAGAAAAAAGAGATCACCCTTCTGCGCCACATCTGACCGTGCCTGTTGAATTTATATGGGAAAGTACCAAGGTAGGTTGTGGGGCACAGCTCCATAATGGTTTTGCTGTGATTGAGTTCCAGGTTATTTATCGTTCGGATCGCATCCCAGAGGTCTTTGTAGTTAACACGCGTTCCATCTTCAAAATAGCAACTCTTCCCACCATCGTACATGCCGAATTTCATACCGTTCTTTAGCTTGTTGATGATGGTGATCTTTTGTACTGTAGGCTCCATAAAAGTAAAAGTACTGTTCTTTCGGAAATATTTATACTCCTCTGAGAATGAATAATTTGTTACTATTAGATGAAAGTTAAATTACGCGATAAGTTCATTTGGCAGCGTACACCAGGTCCAGTTCATCCTTGAAAAGTTCGCTATGCGTAGGGGTTATCCGCCGCTCCACAAAACCATCTCCCATGTACAGCCGTATCCGTGCAACGTAGCTGTGCAGTATGGTCTTTGCATCCTCTCGGGATATAGGGTATGTCACGAGCAAGCCTTCTGCGCCGCTTCCCGCCCAATGCCGGGCGCCATCACCCTTATCGGTTGTGCGGAATTCCGTGCTGTGTAAGGTAACTATATTTCCATCCTCCAATAAAAGTTTGAATTCACCGCCCCTTGGCACCACAAAAACGTCGCCTCCCTGGATGATCTTCAGGTCGAGATACAACTGCCCGTTGATACTGGATATCCTGTAAAATGTATTCATGGTTCTGTGGAGGTTACCACGCTCCAATACCTGCCAGTAGCTGCACTTTACTACATCGTGCGAGGCCTCGTCCACATAATCGATCGCGAGGTTATTCCAGAATTGTCCTTGCGCTATGCTGCTAAATGGCAATAGTAAAAACAAAGCGGGCAACAACCTTTTCATCAATTAATTTTTGGAGTAAATATAATCAAACAGCGTGAAGGACAAAAGCATCATATCACATGATGTGCATAACTCCATTTATACCATTTGGTCTTATATGGGTTGTAATGCTGGTCGTACTTTTTGCCCTTCAACTTATACTGGGTGTAATACGTTGGCTGGCGGCAGCCTCCTGCGACGACAAGAATAACGAGTAAAAAAAATATCGCGAAGGAGGTTTTCTTCATAAGAGGTAATGCTTGCAGACAAAGTTACATTTTTTCGGCACTTTGTAAAATATGTGCGCATATTAATGCCGGTTGTTCTCTTTTGAAGTCAGTATAAACTTCTTTGGTTGTCTATCTGCTTTGTAAAACTTTTTAATTGTTTAATACTATAATGCTAATATTTATTGAGCATCCGTGTACATATTGATCATTACAATACGGATTATCTATATTTATATTTGCTAAGTTTACGACAACTTGTTTAAAACTCTAGTAATTTAGAATTACGATTTAAAGGTCTTGCAATGGAACAAATGGTAGCAGAATATGATTATTACAGTGACAGGATACATCCTCGTTGCCTGGCGGAATTCCAGTCGCGGGTGAAGCATTTGTATAAAGAGCACCATGTCACAGTTATCTGCCAGATAAAGGAGCATACCCAAAACCGGAAGACCAAGTTGCAACTATGGCTTTTACAAACCAACCAGCAGGAGTGGCTGAATGACCCGGCGATCAAGGACGTGATCATGGGCAGCCTTATTGACAATTTCGAATTCTGCGCGGTAAACTACTGAGCTCGCCATTTAAGCCTCGAACAACTGAAGTTTATTGAGATTACGATACAAGCCTTCCTGCAGGTTTATCAGTTCGTTGTGCGTACCGCTTTCTTTTACCCTTCCATCTTCCAGCACGACGATCAGGTCTGCGTTTCGTATCGTAGATAGCCTATGCGCGATAACAAACGATGTGCGGTCTTTCATCAGGTTTTGCAATGCATCCTGCACAAGAGATTCTGATTCCGAGTCGAGCGAACTGGTAGCCTCATCGAGTAATAATATAACAGGATCTTTGAGGATGGCACGGGCTATAGCCACGCGCTGCCGCTGCCCGCCAGATAGTTTTACCCCACGCTCCCCTACCACCGTGTCATACGCTTCAGGGAAGCCCATAATGAAATCATGTGCATTAGCCTTGAGTGCAGCGGCTTTCACTTCGTCTATGTTTGCGCCCGGCTTGCCGTATGCGATATTTTCGAAAATGGTTCCACCGAAGAGCAATATGTCCTGTGGTACCAGTGCCATTTGCTTACGCAACTGGGTAACCGGGAAATGAGACGCTTCTTTTCCGTCAAAAAGGATCCTGCCGTTGGAAGGATCGTAAAATTTAAGCAGCAACGATACCAGCGTGCTTTTCCCAGCGCCGCTGGGCCCCACAATGGCCACCTGCTGGCCACTCTTCACCTCTATGCTCACATCCTTTATTACCTCTATCTCCTTGCGTGATGGATAGCTGAACCCAATATGCTCGAGTGAAACAGCACCGTTCAACCTGAACTGCTGCTCTACGTCTACAGGGCTGATTGCGACGTCTTCTGAAGGCTCTTTTAATAGTTCACGCACACGTTGCGTGGCGCCCAGTGTCTTCTGTAGCTGTGAGTATAACTCAGCAAATCCGGCCATAGTGCCACCGACAAACGCCGTGTACACCACGAAGGCGGTCAGGTCGCCGAATGACAAATGTCCCTGCTGCATTAAACCTGCGCCATACCATACCACCAAGACAATAGCGCCGAACACACTAAAGAGCATGAATGAAACGAAAATACCCCTGAAGCGGCCATTCTTAATGGCCAGCTTTACGACATCGTTAATGCTTTTGGTGTACCGTTTTATTTCGTACCACTCATTTGAGAAGGCCTTTACGTTGCTTATGCCCTGTAATGACTCCTGCACTATTGTCCCGGATTCCGCGAGCTGGTCTTGCGCCTGGCGAGAGAGCTTGCGGATGAACTTGCCGAAGACCAGCGCAATGACGATAATAACGGGTACAACCGACAACATAAGCAGCGTCATTTTCATGTTGATGTACATGATCATTCCTATACCGATGATAAGCACTAATATACCGCGCAGCAATTCTGCAAATACACTGGTCACAGCGTCCTGTATCTGTGATACATCAGCCGTTATGCGGCTGGAGAGCTCGCCCACCCTCCGTTGGGCGAAGAAATCCATGGGCATAATGATCATATGACGGTAGATATCTGTCCGCATATCAGCAACGGTATGCTCGCCTACATAGGTAAACAGGTATATCCTTAAAAATGAAAAAACCATTTGTACAGCGAGCACGGCTATCATGATCATGGCTATGATGCCGGGTGCGTATGCAAAGGGGCCGGTAACATCTCCGTGTGCACTGTCGATCAGTTTTTTTAACAGGAATGGAAAAGCCATAGTAGTGCCGCTGGACAGCGCGATGAACACCAGTCCTGGAATGAACACTTTATTATAGGGTTTCAGGTAACGGAATATCACCATCGCCTCTTTCACAGATTCCCTGCTTATTTTCACCTTTGGTGATTCCTCTTTGTTTGTATCTCTTGGTCTGGCCATTTTTGTCGTAGTCGTAAACCCAAACGCGATTTGCCTGATTGGGGCGGTTTTGATCTAAAATTTGCTGCAAAGGTATCTCATGGCGGTTCTCGAAAGTTCAATATTCGGTAAATGATTGGGTTTTGTCGGTAGAAGCCCCGCAGATAACAGATTTCTTTCAATAGTTTTGCGGCGCTATCACCAACAATATGACCGTCAAACGTAACGCAGCACTCGGGTTTATCTTCATTACCATACTTATCGATGTCATCGGTTTCGGCATCATCATACCCGTTTTGCCTGCGCTTATCAAGCAGCTAACTGGTGGCGATATTACCGTTGCTGCGAAATATGGAAGCTGGCTCACGTTTGCCTATGCCATTATGATGTTTATATCATCGCCATTCATTGGTGCGCTCAGCGACCGCTATGGCCGGCGGCCTATACTTTTATTCGCGCTGGCAGGGCTGGGCATAGATTATTTGTTCCAGGCGTTTTCGCCCACAATTACATTGCTGTTTATCGGCCGGTTGATAGCTGGCATTACCGGCGCCAGCTTTACGACCGCATCTGCTTATATCGCAGACATCAGCGCACCTGAGAAACGTGCCCAGAATTTCGGGATGGTGGGCGTAGCTTTCGGCCTTGGGTTTATCATAGGCCCGGCCATCGGCGGCTTCTGCAGTGAGATCGGCAAACATATGGGCCATACCGGGATGTTTGACTGGACGGTCAGGCTGCCGTTTATTGTTGCCGCAGTTTTCAGCCTGCTGAATGTGCTTTATGGCTTTTTTGTGTTGCCAGAATCCCTGCTGCCGGAAAACCGTAGAAAGTTTGATATAAAGCGTGCTAATCCCATCGGCACCTTGAAGCAATTGAAGAAATACAAGATACTCATCGGCCTTTCGGGATCTTACTTTTTGCTTAATCTTGGCGCACATGCGCTGCAGTCCAACTGGGCATATTATACGATGTATAAGTTTAACTGGAGTTCGCTGACGGTCGGCCTTTCTTTATCGGTTGTAGGCCTGCTTGTGGCGGCTGTTCAAGGTGGTCTGATACGGGTCACTATCCCGTGGCTGGGGGAAAAAAACTCCGTATTTACCGGATTGTCTTTTTATGTAGCTGGTATGATATTATTTGCCTTTGCCAGCCAGGGCTGGATGATGTTTGTGTTCCTTATACCGTATTGCCTGGGCGGCATAGGCGGCCCCGCAATGGGCGGTATTATGGCCAATGAAGTACCAAACAACGAGCAAGGCGAACTGCAGGGCGCGCTGAGCAGCCTGACAAGTATCACCGCATTTCTCGGACCCTTGCTAATGAATAACCTGTTTGCGTGGTTTACCGGTGATAAGGCTCCTTTCAGGTTTCCCGGAATGCCATTTATTGCGGGTGCCGTGTGCGGATTGCTGGCCATATTGTTTGCTATACCCTCACTCAGCCATTACCACAAAAGGAAGCAGGCTGAAAAAGCGGAGACAAGCGAGGCATAGCGGCTAGTAATCGGTAGGTGGCGTTTTGGGGGCTTTATGGCGCTCACTTTTATACTTTATGATGCGGTCGTTCCTGCGTTTGTCTTCTGCATCTTCTTCTTTCTCCTCTCGTTTTATTGCTTTTTTCTGCTGTCTCTTTTCTTTTCTCTGGTGCTTTTTACTGTATAGCTTACGCTCTCTTCTCTCATCCCTGCGGGCAGCACGATCAGCACCCCGGGTATCACTGACCTGGGCACTGGAAGGTGTCGCGCTTAGCAAAAGGATGAAAATGGCGAAAAAAATGTACTTGTTCAATTTGAATTGATGCATTTATTACTACGTAGCCGAGCCCTGATTTTGATAGTGTACCGGAACAAATACCTTGCTGCAAATTTAATCAAAAGAACGGCAATATGCTTACCAGCCTGCAGTGATAAAAAAAACAGGCCACCCATGGGCAGCCTGTATATATCTGTTCTTAAGCCATTATTAACGATAGCAATGGTGGCCGTAATACGCATGCCTGTAGCATCCGTGACCATAGGCAGGCCTGCCGTAGTACCCGCCGGCTACTACTACCGGTAACGGCGGTACAAATACCCGGGGGGCATAAACCCTCACTACCGGGCGTGGTGCATACCATCCGCCCCTGTGGTAACCTCTCCAGCCATGGGCACTGGCACTGGCACTGGAGCTGATACCGGCTGATAAAATGATTACCAGCAATGCGCTTAAAATGATCCTGATTTTCATAACGTGTTGTTTTTGTTATACTAGATAGATGCAAACCGCTTGCCAAAGTTTAATGTAAAAGAACAAAAACGCCCGTGGTGGGCGTTTTTAACATAGTCTTACAAACAGTTATAAAGCAACTCAGGATAGCTTTTCTATCTTTTTATTTACGCTGATCAGTTGCTCTTTCAGCAGGTCGCTCAGTTCTTCAAGGGCTTCGCGGTTATCGTCGATATCATTGTGAGAACAACTGAGTTTGTCTTTTAACGCACGCAGGCGCGACCTCGTGTCCTTGCCCTTGGCGGGGGCAAATAACACGCCTGCGACCATGCCCAATGCTGCACCTGCAGTAATCGTGTATAATACATTTTTAGCCTTGCTCATAAAGGTTGGTTTAGAATTTTATCTCTTCGATTTTGCGGTTCACTTTGTGTAACTCTTTCTGAAGTGTCGCTTTAATGTCTTCCAGCGATTCTCTCCCCTGGTCTATGCTATCTGATACAGTGCCTGATAGTTTGCGTGCACGTTTCATCAGCTTCTTTCTTGTTTCAGCGCCCTCTTCCGGCGCTATCAGTACACCAAGTGCTGCGCCAATGGCTATACTCGCACCTATACCTAAAAGTAGTCTTGTTGTCTTGTTCATGGTTTTTATTTTTGATAAAACTAATTAATATTGCAAAGATAACATAGGGTGAAACAATTGATCATGACACTGGTCATGATGCGTAATGATCACGGTAAGTACTTTACAAACTCCATGCCGCGGGATAAGCTCAATGTGAATAAGCATTTATTTGTAATTTTCGCGGCAAATCCGTTGTATGAGGTTTATTGCTGCAATAGTTTTATCATTATTCTGCTCCACCCTGCTCGCGCAGCGGCACAACAATGTTCCGCCGAGTGAGGAATTCCGCATAGTTGGCGCAATAAAAAAGGAAGTGACCATCCATATCAGCGACCTTGTAAGACGTTCGCAGGATAACCTGGGTGATGTGGTCGTAAAAAACCACCGGGGTGAACCGAAAGATACTATTCACGGGCTAAAAGGCATCCTGCTGAAGACCCTTCTGGATAGTGTTGAATTGAAAGTCGAAAAACCAAAGGACTATAGTGAGTTCTATATTTGTCTCGTCGCATCAGATGGTTATAAGAATGTCTATTCATGGAATGAGTTGTTTAATACGGAGGTAGGCAACCACGTCTATGTTGTCACA
>CAINOM010000088.1 GCA_903851455.1 uncultured Bacteroidota bacterium
ATTGAAAGATTAAAGTTATGAAATTAGAGTTGCCAATATACCTTGATAACAACGCCACGACGCCGATGGACCCGCGTGTGCTGGAAGCCATGCTGCCGTATTTCACCGAGAAATTTGGCAATGCCGCGAGCCGCAATCACTCCTTTGGCTGGGTAGCAGAAGAGGCTGTAGATTATGCCCGTGAGCAGATCGCTAAGCTGATCAATGCCGACCCCAAAGAGATCATATTTACATCAGGCGCTACAGAGGCCGATAACCTTGCTATAAAGGGTGTGTATGAGATGTATGCCTCAAAAGGCAACCACATCATCACCTGCACTACTGAGCATAAAGCCGTGCTGGATACCTGCAAGCATATAGAAAAATCTGGTGGTGAAGTCACTTACCTCAATGTGAAGGAAGATGGCCTCATAGATCTTGCTGAACTTGAAAAGGCGATAACTGATAAGACCGTCCTTATCTCCATCATGTATGGCAATAATGAGACCGGTGTGATACAGCCCATCCGCGAGATCAGCAAGATAGCCAGGAAACACGGTGTGCTGTTCTTTACAGATGCTACGCAGGCAGTAGGCAAGATACCGGTAGATGTAATTGCAGACGGTATAGACCTGATGGCATTCAGCGGGCATAAAATGTACGGTCCTAAGGGCGTAGGTGCATTGTATGTTCGTCGCAAGAACCCACGCGTGAAGGTGACTTCGCAGATGGACGGCGGTGGCCACGAGCGCGGCATGCGCAGCGGTACGCTGAACGTACCAGCTATCGTTGGTTTCGGTAAGGCTTGCGAACTCTGCATGAATGAAATGGAGAGCGAAGCAAAACGCCTCAGCGCTATGCGCGACAGGCTGGAAAGCGCGCTCATGGAGTTGGAAGAAACTTATGTGAACGGTACGCGTGAGCATCGCCTGCCACATACTGCCAATATCTCTTTCAAATACGTAGAAGGTGAGGGCCTGATGATGGGCTTCAACAAGAACATAGCACTGTCGAGCGGTTCGGCATGTACGTCGGCATCCCTGGAGCCGTCTTATGTACTCAAGGCGCTGGGCCTGGGCGATGACCTCGCACATAGCTCCCTCCGCTTCGGACTGGGGCGCTTTACAACTGACGAACAGATAGATTTTACTATAAAAGCAATAAAGGACACCGTGATCAAGCTGCGTGAAATGAGCCCTCTTTGGGAGATGTTTAAAGAAGGTGTAGACATTAACGCGATAGAGTGGGCGCATCACTAAAACCAATTTGAAAATTCGGGAATTTGACAATTTGAAAATGTTCGGATTTCGGGTTCCAGAGTTTTAATAACAATAATAAAGCGTAAGAAGGGGCTTGAATATGGACGGCATTTTCAAATTCCCAATTTTTAAATTATCAAATTAAACACCATGGCATATTCAGAAAAAGTTATTGACCATTACTCCAACCCTAAGAACGTTGGGACACTTGATAAGGCTAAGACCAATGTAGGTACTGGCCTTGTAGGTGCACCGGAGTGCGGCGACGTTATGCGCCTGCAGATAGAAGTGGACGAGGCTAGCGGCCTGATCAGCGATGCGAAGTTCAAGACCTTCGGTTGCGGCTCTGCTATTGCTTCTTCTTCGCTCGCTACCGAGTGGCTGAAAGGCAAAACAGTAGACCAGGCGCTGGCCATAGATAATATGGACATCGTTGAGGAATTAAACCTTCCTCCTGTAAAAATACATTGCTCTGTGCTGGCTGAAGACGCTATCAAAGCGGCTATCAACGATTACCGTGTGAAGAATGGCCTGCCGGAACTGGTGGCTGAGAAGAAAGCACATTAAGAAGTCGTAAGTGATAAGTCGTAAGTGATAAGTCCGCGAATGCGGTTACGTCATGTACTTACGACTTATGACTCACGACTTACGACTAAATTTTGAACAATGATTTACGTAAGTGATAAAGCGAAGGAAAAAGTCATGAAGCTCAGGCAGGATTCCGGCCTGACCGATGACTACTTCCTAAGGGTGAGCGTAGTAGGTGGCGGGTGCTCCGGCTTGTCTTACAAGCTGGACTTTGATAATGAAGCCCAGCCCCGTGACCAGGTTTTTGAAGACCAGGGCGTAAAACTGGTGACCGATCTTAAAAGTTTTCTTTACCTCTGCGATACTACCCTCGATTTCTCTGACGGGCTCAATGGCAAAGGCTTTCATTTCAGCAATCCCAATGCCAGCCGCAGCTGCGG
>CAINOM010000089.1 GCA_903851455.1 uncultured Bacteroidota bacterium
ATTGTGGTTTAAACTGTTAATATGAAATACATAAGCTTGCTGTTTTTATTGATCTCGATAGCTTTTTCGTCAGAAGCGCAGACTGACTCAAAAGCCCGGTCTTACTATTGCAAGGAGATAGGGTGGACCATATTGGTTCCGGATGGCTGGTCGGTGCTTTCCAAGGAAAAACAGGCTGATTTACAGAACACAGGAAAGAAAGCCATGGAAAAGGTTACTGAAGAAGATATTCCTACGCAGAGACTAAAAAACCTCATTAGTTTCCGCCGTGATCCGCTGAATGTTTTTATGTCCACTATAGAGCCGTTTACAGAGGATAAACCCGGCGAGTACGAACAGAATAACAGGAAGATCTACGGCCTTATATATAGTACATTTAAAAATGAAGGCATAAAGGCAGATACCGCCTCTGGCGAGGAAATGATAAGAGGACACAAATTCTATACATTCGCCACCAAGATATATTCCAAAGATGGCGATTTGATCCTGCAGCAAAAGATGTTTAGCCGGCTAGTAAAAGGTTACGATTTTGGCGTCACCATCAGTTACGACAATGAGCAGGATAAGCAGGCAATGCTGGACGCCTGGCTCAACTCTACCGAGCTCTGATTTTCAAATTTATGTAGTTTCTATTTTTTTAAAATATCTATTTATGGCAAGAATATAAATTGTATTTTCACCATTAACAATTAATTGCTAATTAATTTACTGCATCGCCCGGAATGTCTAGAGTCGCTCGTATTTGCTGTTTACTTTTTATAGTTCTAAGTGTTAGCAGAGTAAACGCACAATCCCCTATACCCATTGCCGAAATTGCCTCCGCCGATGAAATTATCCGTATTCATTCTGGTATTGAGGCACTTGAAGATGCAGGTCATAATATTTCGCTGGAAGGCGCGCTGAAGAGCGGGAATTATAGAGTGATGCCCAATGGCGTGCCTAACAAAAACTATACTTCATCGGCTTATTGGTTCCGCTTCAAAGTGAGGAATGAGACAAACCTGTCGCACTTCATTCTCAAGCTGGCCAATCCTGCGCTAGACAGCGTCGATTATTATGAACAGTTAGGCCCGGACTCCTTCAGGAGATACAGCACAGGGCTGTCTGTCTCTTTTTATCATAGAGAGCATTTAAGTTCAGATTACCTGTTTTCCGTATCGCTTCAGCCGCACGCCGAAAAGTATATATACCTGCACTTGTATACCAATACAGAATTGATGTTGCCATTGAGCATTGGCGCTGATCCGGTTATGTTAGCGGCCGATAAATACAAGGATATTTTCTGGGGCATTTATATGGGCATTATGCTCGCCATGATACTCTATAATTGCTTTGTATTCAGTACTACTAAAGACAATAGCTATTTGTTCTATGTCCTGTACATGCTTACTGTTGTGATCACGCAGATCACGGTATCCGGGTATGCGTTCCAGCTGTTGTGGCCAGGCATCCTGCCGTTGGCTAAGTACAGCAGGATATATACAACGGTACTGGCCGGTATTACGAGCATTATGTTTATCCGGCAGTTTGTCAAAGTGAAGGCGTTCCTGCCACGGGTGAATAAGATACTGACCTGGCTCATTGTGCTATATAGCATTGGGGCTGCTATATGCTTTATAGTTAGCTACCAGGCCGGCGCCAACATCATAGACATGGTGGCTGGCATGTTGTCGATCGCTATGTTGGCTATAGCATTCACAATCAGCCGAAAGGGCTACCGGCCGGCCATATTCTTCTTCATAGCCTGGATCGTTTTTCTGATCGGTGTATTTATCTTTATTTTTAAGAATTTCGGCATCCTGCCTTATAATAATTTCACGGTTTATACCATGCCTGTAGGGTCAGCCATGGAGGCGCTTCTGCTTTCTTTCGCCCTCGCCGACAGGATAAACATTCTTAAAAAGAGGGCTGAGGAAGCTCATACTAAAGAAATGCTTGCTGTCCGTCAGAATGAGCGCATTGTACAAGAGCAAAATGTTATGCTGGAGAACAAGGTCAATGAGCGCACTTCAGCTCTGACGCTGTCGAATGCCTCACTCAGTAAGACTTTGGTGGAGTTAAAAGAACCACAGTTGCACCTGGTAGAATCAGAAAAAATGGCCTCGCTCGGCTTGCTCACTGCGGGAATAGCCCACGAGATCAATAACCCGATCAATTTTGCGACCTCTAACATTGTACCGCTAAACCGGGATGTGCGGGCTCTGGCTGAGACGGTGAGCGAGTTGGAAAGAATAATGCAACTCGGTATAACGGACACTGAAAAGAAGAAAATGGTAGCGGCCTATAAAGACGACATAGACTTTGACTATCTGAAGGACGAAATAAAACAACTGCTGGATGGCATCGAGGATGGAGTAACACGCACCGCTGAGATAGTGAAAGTACTGCGGCTGTTTTCCCGGCTAGACGAGGGCGATTTAAAGTATGTAGATATCAATCAGGGCCTGGACTCCACGCTGATCTTTATTCAAAACCGTTTCGGCAGCATCATCCGGCTCGACAAAAAATATGGATCGCTGCCACAGGTAGAATGCTATCCGGGAAAGCTGAACCAGGTGTTTTTGAATACCATTTTGAATGCCATAGATGCTGTAAAGACGAAGTTTAATGGCTCGGAAGGCGGCGTGATCACCATTACCACGGCCATGGAAGATAAGAACGTTGTTATTAAGATAGCCGACAATGGTATTGGTATGGACGACGATATCGCAACGCGGATATTTGAGCCTTTCTTCACTACTAAGAAAGTGGGCGAGGGTGTTGGCCTCGGCTTATCTATTGCTATCAATACGGTCAAACAACATCAAGGGCAAATACAATTCCATTCTCAGCCTGGCATTGGAACAGAGTTTTCAATCATGTTGCCAATTGCTTAAGTATCAAAAACATAGATATCGGGATATCGCCTCGTGGCATGGTTATTACGAGTGAATAGCAACCCAAAGATATTCAACTCATTTATTAAGCTGTACTCAATCCTGCTGCGGAATTGCAGGGTACAGTAGTTCTCTTTTTCACTTTTATCAAATAGCGTAAAAGCCGAATTGAACGCTCTGTAGTGCGGCATGGCAAGGTGATGCTTGTCATGTTTATGCAGAACACTCATTACCTTTCTACGGCACATCGAAGTGCATCTTTGCAACATCTATTACCAAAAACAATACTGAATATGAAAGCACTAGTGTATCACGGTCCCGGCAAAAAGGCGTGGGAAGAAAAGCCGAAACCAGTAGTAAAGGAAACAACGGACGCAGTTGTTAAGATACTTAAGACAACAATCTGCGGCACTGATCTGCACATCATGAAGGGCGACCTGCCTGAAGTA
>CAINOM010000090.1 GCA_903851455.1 uncultured Bacteroidota bacterium
ATAGTGGGCAGCACCATAAATGCTATTGCACAGGAGAGTGGTACCGACATCGCTACGAACAATGCATTCGTAACACCCATGAAGAACATGAGGATGATCGTAACCAGCAGGAACCCTATGATGATGGTGTTGATAAGATCCGTCAGTGTAGATTTCGTTTTTTCTGACTGGTCACCTGTCACCACTATTTTAAGATCTTTAGGAAGCTCCGTGCCCTGCATTTTCTTCATCAGCTCCGTGATATTATCCGAAGCCTCGATCAGGTTCTGGCCCTTTGCCTTGATCACATTCATCGTGATCACATTATTGCCGTCGAGACGGGCAAAGCTCTTTTGCTCCTGGAAGCTATCGGTCACGGCAGCAATGTCACGCAGGTATACTGCTTTTCCCTGCTGGCTTTTTATTACAATGTTCCCGATCTCAGCTGCGGTCTTAAATTCGTTCTTTATACTCAGCAGCCGTTTTTGATTGCCCATGGTTACCTGCCCTGCAGTTGCAGACACGTTTTCAGAGGCTACCGTATTCTGGATATCTCCAAACGTTATACCCGCAGCCTGCATTTTATACATGTCCATGTTTATCTGTATCTCGCGATCCAGTGCGCCTACTATGTCTACGCGCTTTATCTGCTTCATCGCTTCAATATTGTCCTTGATGCGGTCAGCATATTTCTTAAGCCTGTTCAGGTCGTAGTTACCGGATATGTTCACGTTCAGGATAGGCAGCTCAGACAGATCTATGTCTTTCACTTCCGGCTGGTTGGGCAGGTTTTTGGGCAGGTCCGTCTTCGCTTTGTCCACCGCGTCTTTTACATCCTGTTTTGCTTTGTCTACCGAAACATCAGTATTAAACTCAGCGACTACTACGGAATAGTCCTGGAAGGAATTACTGGTAACTTTCTTGATACCCGTAAGGTTCTTCATCTGCTTTTCCAGGTGCTTGGTCACCAGGTTCTCCATATTCTCAGGAGAAGTGCCCGGAAACACCGTCTGCACAATGATCTGTGGTATCTTGATCTCAGGAAACTGCTCTTTCGGCAGGCTGAAATAAGCACTCAGACCGGCCAGGGTAATGAGAATGGTAATTATATACACGGCTGTGCGGTTGTCTATGGCCCAGCTCGATGGTTTGAATTCCTTGAAAGCGTCTTTCATGTATGAAGATTAGCTGCTAACGAAATGATTTTTATTGTTGGGTTGTAATAGGGTCGCCGTTGTCCAGGTCTTCGAAACCGGCAGTGATCACTTTATCGCCGGCGTTAAGGCCAGAAAGCACTTCCACAAGGCCATTCGAATTGGCGCCGGTCTTTATGTATACAGCCCTGGCTTTGTTGCCATCTGCCACATAAAGCATTTCGCCCTTGCTGGTCTTTTGTATCACTGCAATAGGAACGGTCAGTGTATTCTTGCTCTCATAGTTGCCTATCTTCATGATGCACGACATGTTCGGGTGCAGGTTATGATTATTATTCAGTTTCACCTGCACAAGGAACGCACGCGACATCGGATCAACTGCTTCGGCAACATACGTAAGGCTGGTTTTCACGGAGTCATTGAGATCAGGGAAAATGAGCGTCACAGGATTACCAGTTTTTACCTTGCCAAGGTAGTTTTCACCCAGGTTGGCTTCAGCTTTCAGCTTGTCGGTATTTACAACCCGTATGCTTTGAGCACCGGGGGCAGTCGCATCACCTACCTTTAAGTTCATCTGGTCTACTACACCTGTGATGGGTGAAAGCACACGGTACATATTCTTCTGGGCTATCAACGCTGCCTGCTGGCTTTGGGCAGACTCATAGTTTGCCTTTGATTGAAGCAACTGAACTTCAGTACCAATATTCTGCGCCCAGAGGTTCTTCTGCTTTTCATATACGGTCTTAGCCAGTGTCAGCTGTGCCTGCTGGCCTTCAATTTGTTGTTCCATAGCCGCAACATCAAGTGTAGCCAGTACCTGGCCTTTAGAAACACGTTCGCCGGTATGAACCAGTACATTGTTCACGATGCCAGGAGCCTGCGAACTTGCAAACGTATTCTGGTCACCTGTTATCTGTGATTGCACATTGATGGTAGAAATGAAGTCGGTTGGCTGAACCTCCATTATAGAAACAGGAGTTGCTTTTTTTGCGCTATCGTTTACCGGCCCTTCAAGCGCCTTTATCTTTTGATCCAGGGCGCTGCGCTCCTTTTTAAGTTTCTCAATGTCTTCCTTTTTCCCGTTATTTGATCCGCAGGCTGCAAGGACGGTTGCTGACATTAGTAATAGAATTAACTTTTTCATTTATGGTGTGTTATTTTTTTACTAGTAGAATTCTTTGATTTCAATCCGATATGGTACTTGTTCCTATTTCAAAAGCCCAAGTGCTTTTTTCAGGTCTGCCTCTGCATTTATCACGTCCAGCATCGCGTTGAAATAATTAGTCTGGGCGCGCAACTGGTCTGTCTGTGCCTGTGTTACCTCAAGATTGCCACCTACGCCTGCTTTGTATTTCCTTTGCGCCAGGTCCAGTACATCGTTTGCAAGGTCCATATTGCGACGCTGGCTTTGCACTTGCAGCACTGCATTTCTCAGGGTAGTCCGCGCTGTAGCTGCCTGGAAGTCTATGGTCTGCTTCATGAACTCAATATTGTTCTTCGACTTTTCAATATTCAGCCTTGCTTCTGTTACCTGATTTTGCCTCATGAAACCGTTGAAAATAGGCATTGTGAGCGTTAAGCCAAGTGTTGAATTGGCCCAGTACCGGTTAAAATTCAGCAGCGGGCTAAAAGTTTCTGCACCATAGTTGGAGCCATAACCCCAAAACCCGCTGAGTGAAGGAAGTCCCTGCATCTGGTAACGTTTCAGATTGTACTCATTTAATTTAAGTGAAGTATTCACCACATTGAATTCAGGCACCCTTTCGTATTGCTCCTGTTCGTTCAGCAGGTTAAGCGTATTTTGTTTGCGCTCTTCCAAAGCGGTATCTGTAAGCACTATCGGCTTAGTGATGTCCATTCCCATCTGGTATTTCAGCATTTGCTCCGACACCGTCAGCAGGTTGCCTATGCGAATACTGTCTGTAGCAAGGTTATTCACTTGTACACTTGTGCGTTCCACGTCTATTTTTTCAGCCATCCCATTTTGCCGCGTTACTTCCAGGTCATGCTCTATGCTGCGGGCGTATTTCAGCGAACTTCCTATAATAGCATACTGTCTTTGCGCAATAACCAGGGAGTTGTAAGACTTGTAAACATTATATCTCACCGTTTCTTCAGTGACAGCTCCGTTCAGCCGCGCAAATTCAATAAGTGTATTCCTTGCCTTTATAGCGATAAATACACCTCCGTCAAAGATGAGCTGCGACGTTGTAATACTCGCGTCTGCTGAATAGTTCAACGAAAAGGGAAACGCTTCGATGGTTCCCGGCGGTGCTATCGGGTCAAGTGCATGAGCGTCAATAAATGACAGCTGCGGAACGTCAAAATAGGTAAGGTCGGCTTTACCGTTAATGTGTGGGTAGGCAGCAGAAAGTGTTTGCTTCACCTGTGCCTGCTGTATCAATACATCGATCTGCGAATTCCTGACATTGTAATTATGCTTCAATGCATAATCCATACAGGCTTGCATGCTCAGTGGAGTTGCATCCTGGGCAGATGCGTTTAAAATGGTGGCGGTAAATAGTAAGGCGATACCTACTATACGTGTATATGATCGTCTCATGCGGTTGCGGTTGCTGCTTGTTTTAAGTATTTTGTTTTGTATTTCTGATATAATTTCTCACCCTTAGGGGTCATTATGCCATAAAGAAAATGCTCGCCTATTTCCAGCGCCACGGTCATAAGGTCGTTACGGTCACTAACCAGCAGGTTAGGCTGCAGCACCAGCAGCGAGGTCTCCAGGCGATAGCGGGCCAGCAGATCTGCATTGATGTCTTCGCGGTACAAGCCCTCCTTTATCCCCTGCAATATGTTTTCGCGCATCATCACCACGTCTTTGTCTACGAGCATGCCACGAAACAAATTGTAGGCCTCCGGAAAAAAACGTTGCATTTCAAACAGCGCCATGGGATTGATGCGCTTGTTCATATTGTCGAAGAATGCCATCATCTTCACCATGGCCTCTATCGCATTCTCCGCATCTTTCAGCACTACCCCGCAGGTATCTGTCATCTGGCTTTTATACCATACCACAGACTCATTCACCACTTCCTGCTTATTAGCAAAATGCTGGTAAAGTGTTTTCTTTGAAATACCCGCCCGGCGCGCTATATCGTCCATAGTAATTGTTTTAAAGCCATACTGGCTAAACAATTCTGCAGATGCACTAAGTATTTTTGTTAATGGTTCCATCGTATCTCTTCTAAACCGGGAGGCAAAACTATGGAAACGTTTTTGATAAAAATAGTTTCCTGAGTATTTTATGTTTCTATAGGGGTATCTATGAAAATAATAGGTTGCCAATGTGATTATGATACTCAATGCGTTATCCTTTTTTGCCAAACAGCTACTTTCGGTAAAATAATTTTTACTTTTACCTCATGGCTTTCTTAAAAGATTTCAAATCGTTTGCCCTGAAGGGAAACGTAATGGACCTTGCGGTCGGGGTGATCATTGGCGCTGCCTTTGGCAAGATCGTTACAGCTGTTGTCAGCGATCTGCTGATGCCCGTTATCGGCTACCTGACGCCATCCGGTACAAAATTCAATGACCTGTTTATCGTGCTGAAGTCCGGGAAATCAGCACAGGCAAGCTATCCTACATTGGCCGCAGCCGCAGCCGATAGCGCCACAGTATTCGCCTACGGTGATTTTCTGCAGACTATCCTGGATTTCCTGATCGTGGCATTCTGCATTTTTATTATTGTCAAAGGCTTTGAGCGGATGAAGCATAAGGAAACTACCGCTGCTCCACCTCCCGGCCCAACGCCTACCGAAGCATTGCTTGCTGAAATACGCGACGAACTGAAAAAGCGGCCCAACGCCTGATCTTCTTTACTAACTTTTAATCTTCAACTGTGGCTTCGGGCAAAATATACCTTCAGCTTCGTGCGCTTAAGTCGCAAAAAAAGAGCGGCTTTGCCGTGCTCGCTGATCCCGATAAAATAGCCCCTGCCGACGCACACTACCTGGCACGGCTATGCAACGACGCTAAAGTTGATTATCTCTTCATTGGCGGCAGCCTGCTTATGGCCCACCAGATGGAACTCTGCATCCAGCGGTTTAAAGCCGAAAGCGATATACCCGTTGTCCTTTTTCCAGGCAGCCCTGCGCAGGTCACTCCCTATGCTGATGCGCTGCTGTATCTGTCGCTTATATCAGGCCGTAATCCTGAGCTGCTGATAGGCCAGCATGTAACCTCAGCGCCACTGGTAAGGGCCAGCGGCCTCGAAGTAATATCCACAGGGTATATGATCATAGACGGTGGGGTACAAACCACGGTCTCGTATATGAGCAATGCCCAGCCCATACCGGCCGATAAGCCGGAAATAGCGCTGTGCACAGCCTGGGCCGGCGAACTGCAGGGCAAGCACATCATCTACATGGATGCGGGCAGCGGCGCCCGCAGGCCGGTATCTGCTGAAATGATCAGCATGGTAAGCAGCCATATAGACATACCCCTTATCGTGGGCGGTGGCATTGTTTCACCGGAAAAGGTATATGAGAACTGCAAAGCAGGTGCCAACCTCGTAGTGGTAGGTAATGCTATAGAGCGCGATCCGCTGCTGATACGCGATATGGCCCAGGCAGCCAGGTCTGCCGTGACCACTGTGCACGAAGAAAAGCACTGATCTTCAAAAAAAACATAATTTCGGGCAAAATTATAAAATACGCATTATGAGATACTTACTGTTCCTGGTAACGCTGTTTTCCTCATTCTGTTCATCTGCGCAAGACCGTGTCTTTGCCGGCAGGGTGGTGGACAAAGAGAAAAAAGAAGGTATTCCTTTCTGCGTGGTAAAGGTGAAGGACAGGAACGTAGGAGTGTATACCGATGAGAACGGGAGATTCGCATTTACAGCAAACCCCGACTCTGCAAAG
>CAINOM010000091.1 GCA_903851455.1 uncultured Bacteroidota bacterium
AGGCCGCTTTATATTGTGAAGAAAAGGATCGTGAATAAGGAAGAGGTGAAGTAACCTTTCGTTCGAGGGTTGCTAGTTTGAACCACAAGGACGACCACAGCGTATAGGACAATTAAATCGTAATTTAGTCTGAAGAAAATTGAATTGAATGAATAACTATGTAATTATAGATGAAGATATAGCCGGCGGTGTACCTGTTTTCAAGGGTACAAGAGTGTCGGTAAAAACTTTATTTGATTACCTTGAAGAAAGCTCACTGGAGGAGTTCCTCGATGGATTCCCGTCTGTAAGTGGGGCGCAGGCAGCGGCAGTTATTGAAAATGGATGAATAAATTGACCTCGTGCATTACACTTTAGAGCATTCTGCCGATACAAGCATCATTGGTAGTCGGTATCCGCAAATTCAAAAAATGAAACCCGGTTATGATTACGATAGCCCGCAATCTGTTTACAAGTTAGGCAGATGCTATAAAACTCTACCGGATTTTGTACCTGACCTTGATGGTTTTGTCCTACACAGTAAAGCCAAGCCCACAGACTTTTTAAGCACTTCTCTTACTAGCCGTGGCTATATTATTAATGAGAAAGTTAAAAACATCCTTCAGAATTTCAAACTACCATTACACGCTTTTTATCCAGTAGAACTACGCTACAAAAAGCAACTAGTTGATAAATACTATTGGTTACATGTAATATGCGACCTCACGGGTATTGTCGATTATTCAGCCTCAACCTTTTTCATCTACAAAGACTACTCTTATGACCTCGGTGTGATAAAGGTTTCTTCAAAAGAAGAACTATTACAAAAAAGAAGCGTCATAGAAGAGAAAAACAAGGGTCACAACGTTACAATTTGGGCTAAATCACTACGCCTCATTGAAAAGGTGGAATATGATTTTTTTTAAAATCGGAACATACGATAGCAATAAGTACATCAGCCAAAAACTCTATGACACCTTTAACCAAGAAAAGACAACTGGAATTACCGTTAAGCCTCTTTCGTGGGAATTTTATTAGAAGATTAAATTCTTTGCTCTTCGGTAAACTAACAGCAACATTTACGCAGGTCTCACAGGGCTACCACCCCAATTACTATTCGGTTGCAGGTTCTCGCCCTTCATAACGAGCGAGAGCGGGTCTACGTTTACGTTGTCGCCGATCTCGCTGTCGTAGAGGATGATGGAGCCGGCGCCTATGCTACAGCGCTTGCCGATCTTGATGGGACCTACTTTCATTACGCGGTCTTCGAACAGGTGTGTCTGCGGACCGCAGTCTTCATTGAGGGCAGTATCATCACCTATGTGCACCATGTCATACTCTGTAACATCCGTGGTGTTCATCCATACGCGCTTACCTGTTTTTACACCAAGCAGGCGCAGTACCAGCGGCAGCCATGGCGTGCCCCGCATAAAGTCGAGCAGGAAGGGGACCGAGAGTGCTTCGTAGGTGGAGGTGATCGCCTCGCTGCGCCACACCTTTGAGGTCCACATGGGTTTCTGATCGGGCTTGTAGATACCCACGGTGAGCCACTTAAGGGCGGCGGTTACGATAAAGGCGGGCAGCCCCATGAAGAACAGGTAATACAACGGAAGTTCTGCCACTACCGCCCACCATGGCTGTGTAACCAGGAGATCGTGGGCATAGGCGATGAACAGGATACTGCAGATAAGGATCACAGTTTCGGGTATGAGTATGCGTATAAACTCCACAACGCTGCGCGCGAGTACCCGTGTAGCCGACGGCCGTGCGGTAAGTTCGGTAGCGAAGGTGCGGCTGGCCTGGCGGCGCGGGAGGGCTATGGAAGGGGAACCAAACCAGTCTTTCGCGGTTTCGGCATCCAGTTGTTCCTTGCTCGGAGGCACTGAAAGTACGCCGATGAGCATGCGACCGGGCAATTGATATCCCTGGGGTATCAGCGCACTGTTGCCCACAAAGCTGTTATTACCAATGACTGTTTTGTCGAGTATCAGTTGCTGGCCACGAACGTCGGATTCGCCGAGGGTTACGGCATCTGCTACAAATGCACCCTTACCGATAACCAGCAATGGATGCGTAACACTGCTGGCGGTGGATATCTCGGTGTTCTTGCCCACCTTGGCTCCCAGCGCGCGGAACAATAGCGAGATATATACCGTGGCATAGATGGGATGCAGTACGATAAGGGATAAAGACATGAGCTGATCGGCGAACCATTTGCGCACATAGAACATGCTGTAAATTGGGTATTTGCCCGGCTTGATTCCCCACTGCAATAAGCGCGTGAGGATAACCGTTACCACTGAGAACACGATGATGTAACTCAGCGCGAGTGATGGCGTGATAACAAGGTAACTAAAGTCGTAATCGGGTGTGGAGTTATCTATGTTGTGAATGATGATGATGGTGGGCAACAACGGCAAGAGGACAACGAATGGGAAGATGAGCAGCGAAAGTGTAAATATCAACGAATAGCGACGGCGCTTACCTTCTGAGACAAATAGCGGCTGTGGCAGATCTTCTATTGCTTTCGTCTCTTTTAGTGCAGCGGGACTGCCATGCCATATCTCGCCGCTTTTTATCACTTTGCCTTCCTGCAGGTAACTGAGGTCCTGCAGTTCGCCCCAGGCCTCTACAGTGGAACCACCACCCAGTATAGCACCGCTACCGATGTAGGCATGGTCACCGAGTGTCACACGGCGCAACTTCAACATACCATCTTCTACATAGGCGTTGTTGATGGTGACGCGGGAACTGATGCTCACATCACTACCAATGCTAACCAGGTCTTCGGCACCAATAGTGAACGCTCCCAATTGCGCGTCCTTAGCTACTGTCACGCCCATACGGCGCAGATAACCGGCAAACAGTGGCGTTCCGTTGAGGAATTGTGCCGGTAGCAGGCGTTGCATGGTTTTTACAAACCACCACCTGAAATAATAACTGCCCCACAACGGGTAGTCTCCTTCCTTCATCCTGCCGATCACCAGCCACTTAATGCCAATGGTGAGCGCGGCGAACAATGGAGGAATGAAACAGAACATGCACAAAGCGGTGGTGACGGCATATGCAGTATTCTTGGTTTCCTCAGCCACATAGTAGTACCCGAGGTAAGGAAAAAATATCTGCACCGCAAAAAGCCCATAGACGACCAGCAGTGAGAAAGTTTGCGCTATCCCGCACAGCAAAAAACGTTTTTTCGGCACTTCGTTGAAGACGCGCTTGGCCTTCATTTCGGCCGCCGGTTTAGACTTCCAGTGCTCCACCAGCTTATCCAGCGGGCGAATAAGGTAAATATCTTTTAAGGCTGCCTGTGGTATATTGGCCTCGCGCCTCAGCCGGGACACAAAGGCTGCGGCAAGCAACGAATGTCCGCCAAGGTCTGTGAAGAAATCCTGGGTGAGCTCTATACTCCTGTTCGGGAAAAATTTCCGAAGCGCGGCAATAACACGCTCTTCTATAGGCGCATCTAGATCTATTACCTCGTTGGTAATGGATGATGCATTTTCCAATAGCATGGCCGGTATGGGCAACGCCTTCCTGTTTATCTTGCCACTGGGCAGGCGCGGCATTTCAGACAGCTGCATAATAACGCTGGGCACCATATAAGCAGGCAATACCTTAGCGAGTTCTTCGCGTATGTGCTGCTGGTTCATAGTCACCGGATCATCGCACACTACATAGCCTGCGAGGTGGTCCTGCCCGTTTGCGTCTTTTTTCACTGCTACTGCTGCTGCCGTAATATCGGTAAGGTTACTGAGCCGGTTTTCAATTTCGCCAAGCTCTATGCGATATCCGCGCAGCTTCTCCTGGTCATCAAACCGACCCTGGAAATCGATGCTACCATCCGGATTAATGATCGCGGCATCACCGGTGCGGTACAACATATCGCCAGGCAATGCAGCAAGCCCATCGGGCTTGGGTACAAATTTCTGGGCAGTAAGCTCGGGCAGGTTTATATAGCCATTGCATAAGCCGGGCCCAGTGACTATAAGTTCTCCCCGTTCGCCAACCTGCACCACGTTGAGTTTTTCGTCTACGACCGCAAGGTTGTAATTGGGCAGCGGTATACCTATCGTTATGGGGTCGCCCGGCTTTAGTGCTATGAGCGTGGCCGTGACCGTAGTTTCTGTAGGTCCGTAACTGTTATAAAATTTTCTCGATGGAATGGACCAGCGTGCAAGCACCTGCGTGGTGCAGGCCTCGCCACCTGCATTCACAATACGAAGGGAAGACGAAATGTCATCCTCCATTACCGCCAGTAAACTAGGAACGGCATGAAGCACCGTGATGTGCTGCTGCCTTAAAATATCTGCAAGTTCGTCTATTGATTTTGCGGTAGCGGCATCAGCCACCCAAAGCGTAGCACCCGCGAAATAGCTGATCCAGGTTTCCTCGCACCACATGTCGAACGATACGGAGAAGCCCTGGTAAACACGATCACTGCTGCGCACTTCGAGTACTGACTGTTCTGCCCGCACCAGATGACATATCTGCCTATGGGCAATAGGTATGCCCTTGGGCTTACCTGTGCTGCCTGATGTATATAGCACATATGCCCAGTTATCGGGCTGGGCACCGGGGGTGATATGAATAACATCAGATTCCGCGGGTTGCGGAACGACAGTGAACATAGGGCAGGACAAATTAAGTTTGTCCTGGCTGATGTATCCCTTCGCACCTACTTCGGTAAGTACGGTTTCTACACGCTCTGCCGGCATTTCACGGTCCAGCGGCACATAGGAGGCACCTGCTTTTATGATTCCCAGAACGGCCACATGCAATTCGAGTCCACGTTGCCACCAAAGCCCCACGGGGTCGCCTGGCATTATACCGTTGTCATACAAATAGGCGGCCACGGCATCACTCCAGCGGTCCAGCTCGGCATAGGTAACCGACCGGTCCCCAAAAATGAGGGCGGTCTTTTGCGCAAAGCTCTTCGCAGACGTTCGAAAGATGTCTGCAAGTGTTTCTTCATGCAAAAAATCAGGGCGATGGGCTCCAAGTACTATACTGGGATTCATATTTGCGGTTGCCGGAATGCTGTTTTAATTTGAGGAGGAAATTACAACAATTCTTATCCTCATGCTGCAATTTCTTTATGCTGCCATGCATAATACGATTACTAATTTCATGCCGGGGATACTTATAGTGGAAATTTGATGGAGGTCATCTTATTTTAGTTGTTTTATCTTCGCATCATCCGGATATTTTTTATAAAGATTTGAAACTATGACTCCTGAAAGGGAAGAGAAAATAAAAAAGGTGCTGAACCGCAGGCAGAGCGGGCTGATCGTGGTGATGGAAAATGTGCATGACCCGCACAACATATCAGCAGTAATGCGCACCTGTGATGCCGTAGGCGTGCAGGACCTTTTTGTGCTCACAACTATCATTTCGCGGCATAAGAGATTTGGAAAGAAAAGCTCGGCCAGCGCGGCGGGCTGGCTCACCATACACCAGTATGAAGACACAAAAGCCTGCATGGATGCCGTGAAGCAACGCTGCGATAATATCTATGCTACCCACCTCGGAGTTGAATCCCATTCGCTGTATGACCTGGACCTGACCCAGAAGGTTGCGCTGGTATTTGGAAATGAGCATGCAGGTGTTACTGAAGATTGCCTTAAATACTGCGATGGGAATTTTATTATCCCGCAGGTGGGGATGGTGCAATCACTGAATATCTCAGTTGCCTGCGCCATCACACTGTATGAGGCGCTGCGCCAAAGACAGATAGCTGGTTGTTACAACGGAACACCGCAATTGCCGCAAGCGGAGTGGAACAGCCTTGCGAAAGAATGGGGAATGTATGATAATCATCGCGGGTGAGTTGATTCCGGGCCATCGAAAGTACTCGCGGCCGCCTGAGACCTGCAGCAGTCCAATTCGATTCAGTGTTTTAACTGCAGACGTTGCAGTGCAACGTCTCTACGTAAAAATTCCTGTGCATTAATGCCAGTCGTGATCAAGCTCACAAATAATACTTGAGACGAATGATCAGCAATACAACTCTTACTGAGAAAATTAATTTTGAATATGCTTTATGGAACGAGCTGATCCGTGTTTTAATTTTCTGATAGTCGGCTTTTAATCGATAGGTATCCATACCTATATAGACGAAAAACCGGGTTCCGGTGTTTGGTTTTCAGAAAAATAAATTTTCTAGCCCAGTTCAGGATAAAGCGGAAAGCCCGTCATAAACTCATTTACCTCACCCTTTATCGTCTTTATCAGCGACTCATCATCCGGCGCCATCAGCACGCGATCCAGCCAATTCACTATCGTTGGCATGTGCGTTTCTTTGAGCCCGCGTGTAGTCATTGCAGAGACACCAACGCGAATACCAGAAGTGACGAATGGCGACTTATCATCGAACGGAACCATGTTCTTAGTGATGGTGATATCCGCATGTACCAATGTGTTCTCTGCCTTCTTGCCGCTGATATTTTTATTACGAAGATCGATCAGCATGAGGTGGTTGTCTGTACCACCGGAAACAATGTCGTATCCTTTTTCAGTGAACGCTGTTGCCATGGCCTGTGCATTAGCTACTATCTGTTTTCCATAAGCAAGGAAACTGTCGTCCAGTATTTCGAAGAATGCAACTGCTTTCGCCGCGATCACATGTTCCAACGGGCCGCCTTGTGATCCGGGAAACACAGCAAGATCTATGAGCTGGCTCATCATGCGTGTTTCTCCTTTAGGGCCTTTTATGCCCATTGGGTTCTCGAAATCTTCCTTCATGAGGATGAGACCGCCACGAGGGCCACGCAAGGTTTTATGTGTTGTAGTAGTTACAAAATGGCAATGAGTAAACGGGCTGCTCAATAAACCCCTGGCGATGAGCCCGGCGGGATGTGCAATGTCGGCCATGATCAGCGCGCCTATTTTGTCAGCTATAGCACGTATGCGTGCGTAGTCCCAATCCCTGCTGTAGGCGGATGCACCACAGATGATAAGCTTCGGTTTGTGCTCCAGAGCCTTTCGCTCCATATCATCATAATCTACAAGGCCGGTCTCTTTTACCACCCCGTAATGAATAGCATGATAGAGCTTGCCCGAAAAGCTCACTGGTGAGCCATGCGTGAGGTGGCCGCCCATGCTGAGGTCGAGCCCTAATATCGTATCCCCGGGTTGTAATACCGCCAGCATCAGTGCGGCATTTGCCTGCGATCCGCTATGGGGCTGCACATTGGCATAACCAACGTTGAACATTTCTTTTGCCCGGTCTATGGCCAGTTGCTCGCTGATATCTACCACTTCGCAGCCGCCATAATAGCGCCTTCCCGGATATCCCTCCGCATATTTATTGGTCATCACACCTCCCATGGCCTGCATTACCTGCAGGCTGGTAAAGTTTTCAGAAGCAATAAGTTCCAGTCCCCTGCGCTGGCGCTGCAGTTCTTCATTTATCAGGTTAAATATGGCGGTATCGCGTTGCATGTGCTTGGAATTTGAATCAAAAAAAAGTGTGTGAGTGGAGTTCTTTCAATTTAAAGGCAGCGTTAACGCTTAACAAACGTTACTGCCATTGCAAATATTCACCGGTGTAAATGCGCCAGTAAAATATTCGATACTGCCTGATGGTTCATGTGAATTACCCGGAAAATGGCTGAGCAATTTCATCTAGGATTTATCTTTGATCTTGGTCTTTATCAACGTAAGATTTTCAGCCTTTTTAGCCTTGCGCAGCTTCTTGGCAACCGGTGTGAAGTAGTGATGTTTCTCGAGGAACCGGACCTGTAATTTGTTCCATTCCAGCTCCGTATTGATGATCCCATACATGCACAATTCATCGAAGAGTTTATTGCCAATGGTAAAGAAGTCATCCCTGCCCAGGTAGTCCAGGTCTGCATCACAGATGATCTGTTCCAGTTTATTATGTGGTGTCTGTGGTATTTGTGTGGCCATGATCATACCGCATATGCGCTCGATCTGCTCCGGTGAATATTCGTATACAGGCAGGTATTGTCTTGCAATATCGCAACCCACGCGCTCATGCTCTTTCTGCTGTACAAGAAACCCTGAATCGTGAAACAAAACCGCTGTTAACAACAGCGTCAGATCATCACCGGTGACATTCTGCAACACCGCCAGACTCTCAGCAGCTTTGTAAACATCCTTTATGTGCCCCAAACTATGATAAGTCAAATTTGCAGGTAGTTCCTTTCTAAGCTTAGCCAGAATGAATTTTTTGACCTTGTTAAATTGCATATTCAAACAGGTTATTATACAACATAAATGTAGTGATATAAAAATAAATTTACCGATTTATTACGAATAAAAAAAAAGTAACTTTGATGAGAAAAAACTAAAACAGTCACAACTTAACACCTAATTCACCCTTTTTGTCGCCCAAACATAAAAAAACACATTTGAAAAATACAATTACTATTGCGTTTTTATTGTTATCCACTTGTTTGTATGCACAAAAACAAGGCCAAGACGGGATCGACTCTCTGGTCAACGCCATTCCTGCCGAGAAAAACGACACAATAAGAGTGCGGATGCTCCGGGATATTGCATCAGACTACAGGCTGATAAATCCGGATGAGGGGATAAAGTATGGGCGGCAGGCACTCGACCTCGCCATAAAAACGAAATGGGAAAAAGGGATCGCGCTGTCTTATAGCTCCATAGCGAGCAATTACCAATACAAATCGGACTACCCCAACGCATTTGAATATGACTTCAAGGCTTTGAAAAAATTTGAGGCATTGGGCGATAAACGCGGCATGGCCAACTGCCTGCGAAGCATAGGGACCGTATACCAATATAAGAAAAATTACCAGAAAGCACTGGAATATGACCTGAACGCACTGAAAATATTTGAAGAACTGGGCGACAAAAGGGGAATATCGTCTAATCTTTCTAACCTGGGTATCTTCTATTTTTCGCAGCAGGACTATGACAAGGCAATTGAATATGATACCAAAGCGCTCAAAATATCGGACGAACTCGGCGATCATAACAGCGTGGCGGTGCAAATGGGCAATATAGGCGATGCCTATATGCACAAAAAAGATTACAAAAATGCACTGGAGTATGATGCAAAGGCTTTGAAAGCATTCCGTGAACAGGGTGACAAATACAGCACGGCGATAGCGCTGGGCAATACAGGGGAGACCTACCTGGCGATAGCAAAGGACTCGTTGACCAGGTCTGCGAGCGAAAAGGCGGAAAGCCTGAAACAAGCGATAAGCTACCTCAACGAGGCCATAGAAGCCAGCAGAAAAATAGACCAGTTGGACAACATCATAGAATTCAGTCAATACCTCTCCGATGCCTACTCCCTGGCCGGAAAATATAAAGACGCGCTGGAAAGTTATAAGCTCTATAGCACCATGAATGATTCAGTTTATTCATCGG
This sequence comes from uncultured Bacteroidota bacterium, assembly GCA_903851455.1. GTDB lineage: Bacteria > Bacteroidota > Bacteroidia > Chitinophagales > Chitinophagaceae > Nemorincola. Next base: position 9,349 of record CAINOM010000091.1, read on the forward strand.
AGAATAACTTCAGGATAAAGCAAACGGAACATCAGCATGATCTTGAACTTAAAGACAAGGACCTGAAACTGGCAAGACTGGAGCTGGCATTCCTCGTGGCGGGGATAGCGTTACTGCTGCTGGTGATAATTATGGTACTCAGAAATTCAATAAGTCAGAAGAAAACAAACCAGCTGCTTTCAAAAGAAAAAAAGAGATCAGATGACCTGCTGCTGAACATACTTCCGTCGGAAGTAGCGGATGAGCTGAAAGAAACAGGAACTGCCGCTGCAAAATACTTTGACAATGTCACAGTGATGTTCACCGACTTCGTTGACTTTACTATAGCCGGCGAAAAAATGAGCCCGCAGCAACTGGTGGATGAACTCCATGCCTGTTTTATGGCTTTTGACGAAATAATCCGGCGGCATGGCATTGAAAAAATAAAGACGGTGGGCGATGCCTACCTGGCGGTATCCGGCCTGCCGATACCAGACGCCAAACATGCATCTAAAATGGTAAGCGCCGCAGCAGAGATCATTGCCTTCATGAAAGAACGGAAAAAGAAACTCGGGGCTAGCACGTTCGAAGTTCGCATCGGCATGCACAGCGGCAGTGTTGTGGCCGGCATTGTGGGAATGATAAAATTCGCCTACGACATATGGGGCGACACCGTGAACACGGCAGCGCGTATGGAAGAGACCGGGGAAGCAGGCAAGATCAATATCTCTCAAACTACCTATGACCTGGTAAAAGATGAGTTTGCCTGCACTTATCGCGGTGAGATAGAAGCCAAAAACAAGGGGATGTTGAAAATGTATTTTGCGAACATTCCCAATATGTTGTAAATTGTAGTATAATGCCTGCATGAGATCAGAACTAAAATGGCTTATTTTATGGTTATGCGTGTTCTCAACAGTGCCCTGCACAGCCCGCCTGCACGGGCAGGAGCTTATAGATTCGCTTATTAAAGAACTGCCAAACGGGAAAGAAGACACCAATAATGTAAAGCTGCGTAATGCGCTGTGCTATGCCTATGTGAACATAGACCCTGCCCGCGGGATACTGTATGGGGAGTCGGCGCTGGCACTGGCCGATAAACTCGGATGGAAAAGAGGCCTGGCTACCGCCAATGGAATGCTGGGCGTAAATTATATGTCACGGTCAGACTATCCGAAATCCCTGGACTATGCCCTGAAATCTTTAAAGCTGAACGAGGAATTAGGTGACAAGAAAGCAATAGCAGGGAACTACGGTAATATCGCCAACCTATACAACAACCAGGAAAACTATACCGCCGCACTCGACTATTATGCGAAGGCCTTAAACACATTCGAGGAACTACAGGAAAAAAATTATGTCGCGATCACACTGGGTAATATCGGGAACACCTACTCAAACCTGAACAACTACTCGAAGGCACTTGAATATAGCGTCCGGGCTCTGAAAATAAGTGAAGAGCTCAATGATAAACATGGTGTCGCATCGGACCTTGGAAATATAAGCAGTGCCTACACCAGCCTGCGCGACTATCGCAAAGGGCTTGAATATGGATTAAGAGCGATAAAAATATTCGAAGAACTAGGGGACAAAAAAGATCTGATCGCGAATGTGGGAAATGTGGGTGAGTGCTACCTGGAGATGGCCCGGGATTCTACATCTGCGCATACCCCGGTTGAAAAGAAGGAAAGCCTGCGGCAGGCGATCAAGTACCTGAGCAGAGCGGTGGTCCTGGCCAAAGAAATAGACGAACTGGATTATCTGCAGACCTTTTCGCTGAACCTGTCTGAAGCGCAGAAGATGACCGGCGACTACCAAAGTGCCCTGGAGAACTACCAGCAATATGTGGTGATGCACGACTCGGTTTTCGGGAGCGCGAATAAAATAAAGATAATAGAGCTGGAGCGTAAACGGGAGCAGGAACTGCAAAACCTTGAGCTGGCGAAGAAAAAGAATGAACGTATCTTTTTTATAGCGGGCATATGCCTGCTGGTGCTGGTGATCCTTTTTGTGCTGAGAAATTACAACCTGCAAAAAAGGTCGAACAAACTTCTTTCGGGAGAAAAGCAGCGGAGCGACGACCTGTTGCTTAACATCTTACCCGCAGAAGTGGCCGAAGAGCTGAAGGAGAAAGGAACCGCAGCCGCGAAATATTTTGAGAATGTGACGGTTATGTTTACCGACTTTGTTGGCTTTACAAAGGCGGGCGAAAAGATGACGCCGCAACAATTGGTGGACGAGCTGCACAGTTGTTTCAAGGCGTTCGACGGTATCATACGCAAGTACAAAATTGAAAAAATAAAGACGGTAGGAGATGCCTACCTGGCGGTATCCGGCCTGCCGATCGCCAATCCGAAACATGCCACTGTTATGGTAAATGCCGCACGCGAGATCGCGGCTTTTATGACAGACAGAAAAAAGAAGATGGGCGATAAAACCTTCGAAGTACGTATAGGGATCCATACCGGCAATGTCGTAGCGGGCATAGTTGGCGATATAAAATTCGCTTACGATATCTGGGGAGATGCCGTGAACACAGCGGCACGTATGGAAGAAAGCGGCGAGGCCGGGAAAGTAAATATTTCACAGACCACTTACGAACTGGTGAAGGGTGAGTTTGAATGCACTTACCGCGGCGAGATCAATGCTAAAAATAAAGGTGTGCTGAAGATGTATTTTGTGGCCTGATGAACCAAAGACTACTTTCTCTTAAAAAATACAAATCCATTGCTGCTGCCGGTTTCTATTAGTTGCGGTAACAAGCCGTACTTAGTGCTATCCTGCACTTTGCACACAAAGTACGTGGGCTTGTCGACCACGCCGTAAAGCAACCATGACTCATTGGCTATGGGTTGCAGGTCTTTGCCGTTCTTATCTACGCGCATGCTGCGATAGTTGGGATTAGTGGCGGGTAGTTTTTGCGTATAATAAAATGCAGCATAGCTTTTGAAGCCCAACGAATGCACATAAACGTCCTTGCCCTGGAAGCCTTTGTAAAAATCTATTGCTGCCTTCTGCGAATACGCCTCCACCTTTGGCGTGAAGTGTATCACAGTAACCTGAATGATCAATATCTGCACAGCGCACAACAGCAGTACTCCTCTCCTGAAATTTTGACGCATCAGGAAGAAAGCGACCCAGATGCCAACCAGGTAGGTAATGCCCCAAAGGCATTCAGTATAACTCCATGGCACATGAGCGCTGAGATTACCTACCGCAAAGGGATCATTTATATAAGGCACCAGTTTTTGTTTGTTGATGCCGATCAACGGAACCGCGGTAATAACGATAGCAAGCAATGAACCTATGACAAGTAGCACCGTTTTTACGCCTGCTTTGAGGCGTGTCTGGCCATTGCTGAGCCGGAACAACTGTACCGCAGCCAGAAAAGTAAGCGGGAAATAGCACAAAGATGAGTAGTGAACGATCTTGGTCTTCACAATAGAGAACAACACCAGTACTACCGAAAACAGTATCCACATCCATTTGGTAAAGTCGGCCTGCCGTTCACTGCTTTCCTGTTTCCTGCTGGAGTACTGAAAAATAAACGCTGATGCAGGAAAGCAGCCAACCAACAATACGATAAAGTGGTAATAGAACGGGCCGCCATGATCCGAATCTTCTGTGCTGAACAAGCGGACCTGGTAGGTGATGAACTCGTGCAGGAACCACTTGCCATAAGCCGCACCGTTGGCCGTAACCGCTGTTATCAGCCACGCAAGCATAGGCAGCAGGGCGCATATACCCACCACGACAAAATATTTTAGTTTAAGTCCCTCGAGCCCTTTATTCACTACCAGGTATACTACAATATATACTACCAGCGCCAGTGCCGCGATCACTATGGCAGCCGGGCCTTTAGTTAACACTGCCAGGCCCAGCATCAAACCTGCCAGCAATGCGTGCAATAGTTTGCGCTCCGAGAAACGCATGAGGTGCACCTGGAAAAAAGCAATAAAAATGAACAAATTGAAAGTAGGATCGATGATGCCGGATTTGAAGTAGAAATGCGGCAACCATGTGGCTGCATACAGCGCTACCCACCATGCAGCCATCTGCCTGTTCACTATTCTTTTCCCCACATAAAACAAGGTGACCAATGTAATGACGCCGATAAGCGCATTAGGAAAACGGGCCGCAAACTCCCCTACTCCAAAAAACTTCATCGATAGTACCTGCATCCAGATGAACAGCGGCGGCTTTTCCCAGAAGGGCATAAAGTCTATTTGTGCACGCAAATAATCTTTGGACACGATCATTTCACGCGCGCATTCCGCAAAGTTTATTTCATCCCAGTCGAACAGATGCACATGACCCAGGAAGGGAAAAAACAGCAATGCTCCTGCCAGTATTATGATCGTATATCGTAGGTAATTTGGCATGAGCTGATCAGTCTATATTCTCTTTTGAAAAGCGCCCTTTGAGTACATACATCACAGAATAAACAAGCGTTGTGGTAATTCCGCCAATAATGCTTCCCGCATATACATCCTCAAAAAAATGGGCGGTAAGATAGATACGTGAATAGCACACGCCTATTGCAAGCAGGAAAAACAACAGCCCGAACTTACTATACTTTTCAGGAATCAGCAGCGAGGCGAGACAAAAAAAGCTGAATGCACCCTCGCTATGACCGGATGGGAAACTGTTGTTTACCAGGCTGGGCCAGTTGGGCAAAAAATGCATGCTCGTAACGTCGGGAAAATACGCACGGGGGCGCGGAGCTTTGTAATACTCCTTGAGTCCCTGCTGGATAGCCAGCGGGATAACGCTGCATAAAGTAACCGTTATGAAGAACCAAAGATTGCGGAAACGCGAAACACTCAGCAGCACCAGTAATAAGACAACAATAAACCAGCCTTCTCCCAGCCAGGTCATGTAATACAATAACACGTCTGTAGCACTTGAGTAATGGCTATTGACGGCATGAAACAGTTGCTCTTTGGTGAACAGCAAGAGCAAAGCTCCTCCCACGACGACCCAGGCCAGGAATGGGAAAAAGAACCAGGGATTGTATGTTAAACTCCATTTTTTACGCAACAGCTTTATTTTTTTCAGGAAGCATTTTTTTAATGGCCCGCCACACCCTAAGGTACCATTCTTTGGTAAATATCTGCGAGTCATTACGTGCGGCGTTGATGAGCCAGAACGCCAAAGGAAGCAATATGAGCGTCGACATCCACATACCCAGCCACGGCGAAGCGGAGCCCGCCTTTACCAGTTTCTCCCCGGTAATATTGAGGATGTGAAAGGTAATAAAAAACACAACAGCTATTACGAGCGGCATGCCCAGTCCGCCCTTGCGGATGATGGCACCCAGCGGAGCGCCGATCAGAAACAGCAGGATACATGCAAACGGCAGCGTGAATTTCCGGTGCAGTTCTACAGCCAGTTTCAGATAATGTTCTGTCTGGAGTTTTTTATCCAGTGAGTTGGCATCTACCAATGACTTGAAGCTGCGTAGGTTATTGACAACCGTTTGTGTGACGGTTGCTTTCAGAGTATCCGGCACTAACTGCAAAAACGAAGAGTCGTATTTCTGAACAGCATAGGTGTTTCTTGCTATTTTTCTGGCCAGCGAATCGCCTTCTTTTGCTTTATTATTGAAGGTGACATACGGGGCGATGTAGCCACCCATATTGTTATAACTGCGGCGGCGGTCTTTAGCGAGACTATCAATGTTTTCTGACAACTGCGCCACATTCATCATCTGGTCGGCATTCTTAAAAAGGCTCTCATTGGCCCGCGTGAAATTGAAGCCGGAAAGATCGAAAACCTTGTCGTAATTGGCAAAGTGGGCGCGCGTCTGCGTATAATTATGGGCACCTCGCTCATAACCTTCCTGGTATTGCCAGCCGTCCTTCAGCCGGAAGATCAGGGATTGCTTATCCTGCGATGGAATCATCTGGCCTTCTTTTGCCATCACCACTTTGTCGTTACCCAACATGTCGGTGTGGTCGTAAATGATGACATCATGGATGATATTTCCCTCTTTGTCCTTGCTGCCTACCCTGATGGAGTAGCCTTGTATATCACTATTGAACTGGTCCGGGCGAATATTGAGGGCAGGTTTTGAATTCCGCACATCATAGAGGAGGGATAGCGCCTTAAGATTGGCGACCGGGATGACATCGTTGCTGAAAAGGAAAGCAAGCCCGGAAAGGCCGACAATGAACAAAAACAGCGGCCGCATGAAACGCAGTAAAGAAATACCTGAAGATTTGATGGCGACGAGCTCGAAGTTCTCGCCCATATTGCCGAAGGTCATGATAGAGGAAAGGAGCACACTGAGCGGCAGTGCCAGCGGCACCAGCGTAGTGGACATATACACCAGGAGCTGAACAATGATCCAGATGTTAAGGCCCTTGCCGATCATCTCATCCATATACAGCCAGAAAAACTGCATCATGAGTACGAAAAGCGAAACGAAAAAAGTAACAATGAACGGCCCTACGAAACTCCTGATGAGCAATATGTCCAGCTTCTTTATCAATACTAATATCGTTTACGCTGCAAACCTACGGCTAATTTGAAAATTTGCGCTGATAACTGCCGGAGTAAGAGTGGTTTTCGGGAGGTATAAACAAAACTTTATGAATTCATCTTCACTAAAGGCCGAAGGAATGACCCTTCAGCCTTTTGATGCCTTGATAAGTAATCAACTTTATTAGCTGCCTATACGATGTTTCAGATCGCTGACTTGTGAGTTCCAGAGACGCTCCTGATCCTTTTGGTCCGCTTTATCGGCAAAATCGGTGATCCGGAGAATGGTTTCGCTGGTTACCGGGCTTTGCTCGATGCTAAATTCAAAAAATTCATCTTTGTTCTGGTGGTTCCAGCGGTACCGGATAAATTCATTGTCTACATGTTCCAGGATATCAGCGGTATCGACACTGCCATTCCAGGTGAAGAAAAATGTGTGGTCACGTTGGTCAACTTTATCAGCAAACCACTCCTGGAGGCCTACCGGAGTGGATAAAAACTCGTACAGTATAGTTGGAGAGCAGCGTATCGGGAATTCTAATGAGTACATTAATTTTTTCTTATTCATCGCGGTACTATTCACTTGTTATCAGTTTGGATGCAATAATAAAAAAATGATGCTACAATCAAAATTTTATTACTGATTCTGTCGAATATTTATAAAATACATTCAGACATATAAGAAAATATTGTTAATACAATGATAAATTTTTTTGGGTTTGATTGTTAAGAGGCGTAATTTCGCTGTCTTATACCCCTATCACCGATTCTTATAGTTGTAAGCTTATATAATTTCACACACACACAATTATTAGTTTATGTCAATGCGTCAGCTTAAGATCACGAAATCAATTACCAACCGTGAAAGCCAGTCACTTGAAAAATACCTGCAGGAAATAGGCAAGGTAGATCTCATCACCCCCGAAGAAGAAGTGCAGCTCGCGATCCGCATAAAACAGGGCGATCAGCGTGCACTTGAAAAACTAACCAAGGCCAATCTGCGTTTCGTGGTTTCTGTTGCGAAACAATACCAGAACCAGGGCCTGTCTCTCAGCGATCTTATTAACGAAGGCAACCTTGGCCTGATCAAAGCAGCACAGCGTTTTGATGAGACGCGCGGATTTAAATTTATCTCTTATGCGGTGTGGTGGATACGCCAGTCGATATTGCAGGCGCTTGCCGAGCAGTCGCGTATTGTTCGCCTGCCACTTAATAAAGTGGGCCTCTCCAATAAAATAAGTAAGGCTTATTCTCAACTGGAGCAGGAATACGAGCGCGAACCCTCGACAGAAGAACTGGCAGAATTGCTGGAAATAGGCACGGAGGAAGTAGAAACAACACTAGGCGTAGCTGCAAGGCACGTGTCTGTTGATGCGCCATTCGTGGACAGCGAGGACAATACACTCCTGGATATATTGGAAAATCCAAACTCAGACGCTGCAGATGCTGAACTGTATCATGGCGAGTCTCTGCGTTGTGAAATAGAGCGCTCCCTGAGCACCCTTACCGACCGCCAGCGCGACGTGATCAAATTATACTTCGGTATAGGCGTGGCTAACCCTATGAGCTTGGAAGATATAGGAGAGAAATTCTCCCTTACCCGCGAGCGCGTACGCCAGATAAAGGACAAGGCGATCACGAAGCTGCGCACGGCCAGCCGCTGCCAGCTACTGAAGACTTACCTGGGCAACTAGTCCGGACTAAGATTCCAGGATAAAAGGATTGTAGGATTTGTTATGTAAACATAATTGAAGGGCTGGTGTTTCACCGGCCCTTTTTTATTTAGGTAAACAGCATTTATCCTCTTTTAGCTATTTTTATAACACATATGCCCAATCTTTACATTATTGCAAGTTGCAATGGCGCAGGAAAAACTACTGCCAGCTATACGATATTTCCTGGCGTACTAAATTGTAGGGAGTTTGTAAATGCCGATAATATCGCTGCGGGCATATCCCCATTCAGTGCTGAGGGAGTGGCGATTGAAGCCGCAAGAATAATGCTGCAAAGGATCAATGAACTATTATTAGCCGGTGAAGCTTTCGCAATAGAAACAACACTAACCACGCGAAGCTATGTAGGATTAGTACACAAGGCCAGGCCTTAGGCTACACGGTATCCTTAATATATATTTGGCTAAACAGCCCGGGGCTCGCGTTACAACGGGTTGAGGAAAGAGTAAAAAAGGGCGGTCATAATATCCCAGAGGATGTCATCCTTAGACGTTACTCAAAGGGACTGAAAAATCTCTTCACTTTGTTTACACCTATATGCGATAACTGGATAGTGGCTGATAATTCTCATGACGACATTATCAGAGTTGCCAGAAAAGGTTCTGAATTTGATATTGTAGTCGAAAACGACGAAATTTGGGTCGCCATTAATAATCTGTTGTATGACCGCTAAGCAAAAAGAAAACAAAGAGTTTCTTGATAAAATTGAAGCAGGTCTCGTACTTGCAATCCGCAAGCTTTATGA
>CAINOM010000092.1 GCA_903851455.1 uncultured Bacteroidota bacterium
ACAACCTCTATGTGACAAAGGGTTGCTTCGTGCAGCCTTTTGTTTTCCACATACATGTGAATATCCAGTCCAACAATAGAAAGAGGCTGCCCCTTTTGAGACAGCCTCTTTCTGTAGGTACATAAACAGGGCTTATACGTTTATATCTGGTCTCTGCGGCTAAAGGTGTTACTGCCGTAGGTGAGGATATAAAAGTAGTTCTTCAGCTTTGCGTGTGAATGAGTATAAATACCCAATTTTGGAAATAGGTATTTATACCTATTTTTAGTGCAGGGGATAATAGTGAATAATTAGGGGAGACGTTTCAAGATGCTCCAGGAAAACCTTATCAGTGCAGCGGTTTGGATCTATAGGAAACAGTATCCAGCGCAAGACCATTTACTTTTAGTGTTATTTCCTCAAGGTCGCTTGTAGTTCCGTTGTGTTTTATCCTTCTCAGAAAAAGGTTGGATTTCTTCTTTACCGCTATGTCGTCGCTGTTTAACTGAAGTTGCTTGTAGAGGCTTGAGCGTTTCATACTGCCGTTGTCGTCTATGCCGTACATGGCCCATATGTTATAGTCTACAACGTTTTGCGATACTCTTTTCGACGCCGGATCATACAGAAATAATTTACAGTGGGTATAGGAAAGCGGAGTTTTGAGTATCACAATGTAAAGCTGCAGATCCGCATAGGGCACACGTAGCGTATTGAAATAGCCGTCCTTTGATTTCGTGTATTGTTCCGTGCTGTCGCCGCCGGTGTCGAGGTAGAAGTCAACAATTATGGACTGTATTTTTTTCAGCACAACATCCGGTACCTTCTTTGGCTCTTGCCCGAAATCGATCCATGAAAAGGTGATCGGCAATTGTGTGGCAACACAACTGATTTCCGGCAAGCTAAACTGATGAGATGGCTGCGCCTCACGGTGGTGGTGGCTGTTGTCAAAAGGGAGATAATGACGATCGGCAGCAACAATATCCTGTTAGCCTTTTCCATGAATCTAAATTAGGAACTCTATGCAAATAATAACGGTTCCGAATGAGTAATGTTATTGCGTCGAAAAATGCAGTTAAGATCCGTGAGATCGTGAATTCGCGGGCGGTATAGACTGGTAGAAAAATTAAAAGCCCTTCCGTTGTCAAATCCGGAAGGGCTCTTTGTAATGGCTGGACTATTCTACTACAATTTTGTAAGCGTAATTATCGTGCAGTGTCGACGCATTCAGCAGATACACACCGGCCGGAACATTAAGCGATACATTTATTGGCTTGTTGGTATTTCCGTTAATTTCTTTCATCTTTTCGCCAACGATATTCGTTACCGTTATTGATACGGGCTCGGTTGAAGCTGATGATAGGTTTATCGTGAAATTGCCTTTTGAGGGGTTGGGAGTTACCACGATACGCTCCGGTTCACCAGCCGATGCATTATTGAGGCCGGTGGTAATGCCGTGAAGCACTGTGAAGATAAAATAAGTGTTAGCAGTGCCGCAGGAGTTCGTGAACGAATAGACAACACTGTCTGTGCCCGGGGATATGCCAAGCACATTACCAGAAGCATCTACGGTGGATATTGCCGAGTTAGTAGTACTCCATGTACCACCGGTAACCGCATCAAATAACAAAACTGAAGAGCCCGCAGCTACTGTTGCCGATCCTAGTATTGTGCCGGCGTCCGGGGCGGGATCAATGGCTATGTCAAAAGTTGCCATCGAGCTGCATCCTGCATATGGGCCTGTGCCAGTGACATAATACACGATCTGTTCTGCCCCGTCCACAATGCCGGTGGCAGTTCCCGTCACGGCATCGATCGTTGCGAAACCAACGCCAACATCCCACGAGCCGCCAGGGATAGTTTCCGTGAAATCTACAGGAGTGCCAACGCATATAGTGTCCGGGCCGGAAATTGTGCCGGCGTCAGGAGTCAGATTTACGGTAACTGTTGTTGAAGTACTTACGGTGCAGGCTCCGACAACAGTATACACAACAGTATCTACTCCGGCAGTTATACCGGTTACATCTCCAGAATAAGGAGGAACACTGGCGTGCCCGTTAACCACGCTCCAAGTGCCGCCCGGCAGCGTGACCGCCAGGCCAATATCACTTCCCACACACACTATCGCGCTGCCGGTTATTGGCCCAGGGTCCAGTATCGTTACCTTTACATACACGGTTACCGTGTCGGATAAAATACCATCGGTTACTCGTATTTTAAAGGAGTCTGCTCCCATGTAGCCGGCAGCAGGCGTGTAGGACAAGCCCGATGGAGTTGTGAGGCTGTCAGTGCCGTTTGAAGCAACTGTGTATGGGAAGCCGGATAGCGTGCCCATAGCGGGCGAACTGATGACAGACCATGTTTCGAGTTGCCCTGCATCCATGTCGCCGACCGCTAACTGACCATTGATGGACTGTGTTATTCCGGGGCAAGGTGTGATGGAAAGGCCTTTGCCGAAGGCAAACGATGGCGTATGCGTGAGCTGTATCGCTTTCCTGATGCGGACGTTATTAATGTCTGCGATAAAGATGTTGCCGGTAGCGTCAATGCACAGCCCGTGCGGAAAATTAAGTTCTGCTAGCATCGCATCCATTCCGTCGCCGTTATAGCCGTCGATGATCAGGCTGCCGACAACAACATTGATGATACCTGTGGACACGGTTATTTTTCTGCAGGCGCAACTGTAGTCGTCACAGTAAATATCGCCGCCGCCGTCTACACATAATCCCCATATTTCGCCCACCCCTGCAGCGGTTGCCGGGCCACCATTGCCGCTGGCTGAGCCGCCGTTGCCCGCTACGTGCGAGATCAGACCGGTAGCTCCGCTTATTTTTCTTATATAGCTACCCATCTGGTCAGAAAAATACACATCGCCGGATGCGTTAACGCAAATAGAAATAGGATTCTCGAGCTCTGCGGCAGTTGCGGCAGCGCCATCTCCCGAGTATCCGGCAGTTGCGGATCCTGCGATCGTTGTTATGATCCCGGTCGCTGCGGCGATCTCCCTGATGCGATTATTTCCCTGGTCGACGACATACAGATTTCCGGCAGCGTCAATACATATACCTTGAGGGCCAGAGAGCATGGCTGCCGTTGCAGGCCCAAGGTCGCCTGAAAAACCACCTGTGCCGGTACCAGCAACTGTCGTTATCAGGCCGCTGGCAGCATCAACTCTTTTTACATAATGGTCTGTTGTAAAATAAATATTGTCCGCTCCATCAACACAGATATATTGGGGACGCAACAACGCTGCAGTTGCGGGAATTCCGTCTGCTGTTGACGAGCCTCCTCCGGCAATCGTTGTAACAATACCTGTTGCTTGCGACACTTTGCGGATACGGCCGTTACCCATATCTGCTACTAACAGGTCGTGCGCTGAATTCAGGCACAAATCATTCGGCCTGTATACGTTCGCGGAATAGCCGGGGCCTCCATCGCCACTGAAGCCTTCAATCCCGTTACCCAGCCAGGAGACGATCACCCGTTGGGCGTTGGCAGCGTTGCCTGTCATGATCAACAGCGCAATCGTGAGTGTTACTATTGTAAACTTTCGCATAAAAAATTGTTTAGGGGTAAGGTGAAAATAATATTCTAATGAACAATGCCTTGATTTAATATTATAAAGATAGGTATAGATGAAGAATTAAAAATAGGTATTTATACTTATTTTTTCGGGAATGTTAGCCCTTAATGATCGGAGGCATGGCGCCCGTTTCCGCTGTTGCCCAGGTATACAGGTTTATTTTGAGCTATTACTAACTGTGCACTCACTAAATTTGCACCATGCAGCAGTTAGTTATCGCATCAAACAATGCACATAAGATCAGTGAGATAAGCGCGCTGGTGGAAGGGATTGAGTTATTGTCTTTGAAGGACATCGGATTTACCGAAGATATCCCCGAGCCTTACCATTCTTTTGAGGAGAATGCGCTTGCCAAGGCATCGGCCATTTACAAGTTCTGCGGTAAGAATGTGTTTGCGGATGATAGTGGCATTTGTGTGCATGCTCTGGGTGGTGCACCGGGTGTAGACAGCGCTCATTATTCGGGCGAGCGGGATGATGAAAAAAATCTGCAAAAGGTATTGGAGGGACTGAAGGGTGAGGAGGACCGGCGAGCCTACTACAAAGCAGTGATCTGCCTGGTATGGGATGGTGAAGTGTATTATTTTGAGGGTATCTGCGAAGGGAAAGTGATAGAGGAGAAAAGAGGTGAGGGTGGATTTGGCTATGACCCGATATTTATTCCGGACGGGTATGAACAGACATTTGCAGAGTTGCCGCTGAGTGTGAAGAACG
>CAINOM010000093.1 GCA_903851455.1 uncultured Bacteroidota bacterium
AGATCCGGTTACAGGTTCTGCGCACACTACACTTACGCCATATTGGGCTGAGGTTTTGGGCAAGAAAGAACTAACGGGCATCCAGCTTTCTGAGCGTAAAGGCCATTTATGGTGCAGGCACCATGGCAGCCGGGTGGCTATCAGCGGGCATGCGGTCACTTATCTGCAGGGAGAAATCGAGATATAGAAGATTGTTGCCCGTTAGGGGCTGAGTTAGTTTACTTATTTGTCTTCGTTGAATTTCTTGTCGGTGTTGGTATGACGGCGTTTGAGCTTTATTTCGTGCTCACGGGCGTACATAACGATTGGCTTTTCGAGATCGAAATTATCATCTCCGTATACGTAAACAAGGCTGCCGGTAAGCTTGCCGAAGATCTTTTTCACAAGTGCATCCTTGTCTTTCTGGTACTGGAAGTCAACGAATTCCAAATGCCCGGCCAGCTTGCCATTGACAATGTTGAAGTAGCCGATGTATTTGTTGCCGGCTGGTGTTGCCAGCATTGTAATGAATGACCTTTTGCCCAGGATCGGATCATCTACATAAGTGAACTTCTTCAGGAAATCGTTGTAAAAACTGATGATGGACTTATAATCTTCATTGGTTTTAATAGCTCCGTTTTCTACGAGGACATAATTTTTGAGGAGGACATCAAAGTCTCTTTCGTTGAATAGATTGTTGGAGTATTCGACTATAGTGAAAACCTTGGGCTCAATTTCCTCGGTAATCGTCTCGTAACGAACAATAGGTATTTCCGGTGCATCGCCGGTTTCCTTCACCATTCTAGACGTCAGCGGGCCTTTTGGGTTGTTGGTTTCCCGCGCCCACCATGCGGCCTGCGCCCCGTCTTTGGTCTTATACAGTGCATAGGTAGCGGTGATCGCTTCCACGTAGTTTAATTCTCCCTTTTTTTCGCCGCTCTTATTTACCGAAGGTACAGTAGCGCTGCGTATCTGCATGTATCCCCACGTATTGCCAGAGGCGGTATTAACAACGTCTCCCTTTTCATACAGATCCCGCTTGTTGCTGATGATAAGCCCCTTCAGGTCATTGCCATTGTTGTCGCCCACGGCGCATTCCGCACAGGGGTACTGGTTGTGCATCAGTTGGGCGTTCAACGTTCCGGATGCAGTACACAACAGCACAAGTGCCGAAAATCCAATGGTATTCATGCTTTTCAATAGAGGCATAATCATGAGTTTATCACCGGGCAAAATAGCTACTTGCCCGTTAAGGACCCAAATTAATAAAAAAGTATCGAAATGGGAACGGGTAATTTTATTTAACACCGAAATACCACTACTTCATTTTCATTTGTGCAAAATAGGGGTGTTCTGGGTTTACAATAAGTTCCTGTCGCAGAGGGTGAATCAATACGTCCATGTCTTCCAGAGGGATAGCTCCCAGAAGCGGCTCGGCGTCACCGGGAAGTATCATTGCCCTACAGGTGGTCTGCCGGTTCTTAAACCTCAATTCAACTGAAGAAACGACATCGCATTCTACTATATGACCATTTGCCAGCTGCGCCTTCCTTTTTTCTACTACCGGAAATTGCAACTGCTCCTGGATACTTTCATTTATCGCAAGCATGTAAGAACCTGTGTCCACAAGGATATTTATAGGCATCCGTTTTACTTCTTCTTCACCAATCATGTGCCTACGTGCAAGTTCGAGATCAAAACCATTAATTAACTCAATATCTGCATATACTAATCCCATATTCACGTGTTTTAAATACAAAGGAAATTACCCGAATAAAATTAAGATAATAATTTCAGGCTGCTGCAGGTTTTTTTACCAGTTCAATAATTCTCCTATCCTCGCTGCTACCTTATCGGCATTAGGCAGCATAGCCGCTTCGAGGCCCATGTTCATTGGCACTGCGGGTAAGTCGAGGGCGCCCATGGTTTGAACCGGCGCGTCGAGGTATTTGAAACAGTTTTGAGCTATACGGCCGGCGAGGGCTTCGCAGAATGAGTTGCGCAGTTGTTCTTCTGTCAGCACAATACATTTGCCGTGCTTCTTTACGGTGTTGTAGATCAGCTCTTCGTCAAGCGGATAGATGGTGCGAACGTCTATTACCTCTACACTGCCGGGATATTGTTTTGCCGCATTCTTTGCCCAATACACGCCCATGCCGTAGGTAATGATACATATGGACGCTCCATTGTCTATAGCTTCCTGTGATGCTTCCAGTACCACCGCTCCTTTTCCCAGTGGCAGTACATAATCGCGGGCAGGCTCAATGGTCTTGGCGTCTTCCGTGCCGGGCACTTTGCTCCAGTAAAGCCCTTTGTGCTCCAGCATCACAACGGGATTGCCATCAAGGAAGGCGGCCTTTAGCAAGCCTTTTATGTCTGCCGCATTGCTGGGGTAGGCTATTTTGATACCTTTTATGGTTGCGAGCGTACTTTCTACACTACCACTATGGTATGGGCCGCCGCCACCATAGGCGCCTATGGGCACACGAAGTACCATAGAGATGGGGTACTTACCACAACTCAGGTAGCAGGACTTACTTATCTCGGTAACCAATTGGTTGAGACCCGGGTAGATATAGTCGGCAAACTGGACTTCAACAATTGGCTTTAGACCTACTGCATTCATGCCAACGGTGGAACCCACAATATAGGCTTCCTGTATAGCCATGTTGAAGACACGGTTGTCGCCAAACTTATCGGCGAGTGTTGCTGCTTCGCGGAATACACCTCCAAGGCGCTTACCCACGTCCTGCCCGTAAAAGAGGGCATTAGGGTAATCCTGAAGTATCTCTTCTACCGCATGAAGGGCCGCGTCCACCATTACCACCTTTTCACGCCCGGCGGGACAACGGTCACCCGTTTCGTGAATCACCGGAGTGGGTACATACACATGGTTGGCCACAGTTGCCGGATCAGGATCAGTTGCCGCCACTGCAGCATCGAATTCAGCCTGTGCGTATATTCTTTGTTCTTCTTCTATTTTGTCGAGATCAGCCTCCAGCAGCCCTTTTTGAAGTAGGAGCGCCTTCAGCTTAGGTCCCGGATCATTTAGTGCATGTTTGGCCAGGTCTTCGGGCGTGCGGTACCACTCTTTTCTAACACCAGACGTATGGTGACCGAGCAGCGGCACTTTGGCACACACCAGTATGGGCTTGCGGTTGTTGCGCACCCAGTCTATGGTTTCTTCCATGGCAAGGTAAGATTCGGTAAAGTCGCTTCCGTCTACACGGCGGCGCTCCATCCCTTTAAAACCGGCTGCAAATTCATAGGCGTCCATCGTGCGGGCCTCATCGCTGCTTACCGAAATACCCCAGTCATTGTCCTGAACGAGGTATATAATGGGTAGCTGATGCAATACCGCAAACTGGAATGCTTCGCCTACTTCGCCCTCGGTAACGCTGCCATCGCCTAGTGAGCATATAGTAACCGGCGGTACGGGGTAATCGGATAATTTTTGTTTTTCCCTGTACTGGATACCCTGTGCAATGCCAGTAGTGGGTATGGCCTGCATGCCCGTAGCACTACTCTGGTGGATAATGCCCGGAAAACCTTCTCTGCGGATATTGGGGTGATTGTAATACTCACGGCCCCCGGTGAATGGGTCGCCGCCCTTTGCCAGTAACTGCAGCATCATCTCGTATGGGCGATAGCCCATGCCTAGCATCATACTTTCATCACGGTAATATGGACTTACAAAATCGCAGGGCTGTAGCAGGAAGCCGGTAGCCAGTTGTATGGCCTCGTGGCCGCGCGATGTGCTGTGCACATACTTGCACACCTGCCTGTTGGCATCATAAATTTCCGCCATAGCTTTGGCAGTCATCATGAGGCGGTAGGCTTTTAAAAGAAGTTCTTTATGCAGCATTCAGGGGGGCAAAAGTAAGTTAAAAGGTTGAAAGGTTAAAAGGGGAAAAAGTTGATAGGTTGATAAGTTGAAAAGTAAATAACCTTGTTTTATCAGGTCTGGATAGCGGCCGTACAATTGTTTTTCAAACGGACCAGGCGCGGGCGACTTTATGCTTTAACCATTATTAACCTCCCTTAAAACAACACACAGCCTATATTTCCGTTACTTAGCGGAATGTTTTTTCGGCATTTAATTTCCATTAGCGGATAGAACGTTTATTTTTGTTTCGTTAAAAGGCAACGTATGCAATTAGATTTTAAGAAAATGAGGATAGATATCCTCGCTGTGGTTTGTTTTATTGTATTGTCGCTGGCATACTGCTATCCTCAATTGCAGGGTAAGAAGATGCTGGGCAGTGATAATACGCACTGGATGGGCATGGCACATGAGGCTATGGCCTACCACGACTCCACTGGCAAAGATGTATTATGGTCAAATAGTATGTTTGGTGGTATGCCCACTTATACCACCTACATGGGCAGGGCAAATACCAACTATGTAGCTTATGTTCAGACCGTTCTGCAGGCAATTGGCAAACCCGCCTATTTCTTTTTCATCGCCATGTTGTGCTTTTACATCCTGATGAGGGTACTGAAAGTGAACAGGTGGCTGGCCATGGTAGGCGGTGTTGCCTATGCGTTTTCGTCTTATAACGGCATCATAATAGCGGTAGGGCATGATACAAAAATGATGACTATTGCCTACCTGCCTGCTGCGCTCGCCGGTTTTTACCTGGTTTTCCGCGAGAAATGGCTGGTGGGGGCTGCATTGCTCGGCGTGACCATGTCGCTGATATTCAGCAATAACCACTTCCAGGTCATTTACTATTCCTTTATTATGTTCCTGTGCTTTGGTGTGGGGATGCTGTATATCGCCATAAAAGAAGGAAGGGTAAAACAATTCTTTATTTCGTGTGTTATCGCGGCGCTGGCTACTGCCATCGGAGTTGGGCCGAGTATGCCTTCCATATTGACTACGAATGAATACGCCAAGGAAACTATGCGTGGCGGCGCCAGTGAGCTTTCGGGGCACGACAAGAAAGAAAGTGGCGGCCTTGATAAAGAATATGCGTTCAGGTGGAGTAACGGTATAGGCGAGACGTTTTGTATAATGATTCCTTATTTGTATGGCGGTGCATCGGGAGAGCCGGCGGACAAAGCGCCCGCGACGCTCAAGTTCATCGAAGACCATGGCAGCAGCACGGAGGAATTGCCAACTTACTGGGGGCCTCAGCCGTTTATCAGCGGCCCGGTTTACTTTGGCGCGGTTATTTGTTTCTTGTTTGTACTCGGGCTTATCGTTATCCGCTCGCCACATAAGTGGTGGATCGCGATAGCTACTGCAATATTCATTGTGCTTTCGTGGGGTAAGAATTTCGAAGGTATCAATTACTTCCTGTTCGATCACCTGCCTTATCTGAACAAGTTCAGAACGCCTTCTATGGCGCTGGTGATACCGCAATTTCTGTTCCCGTTGCTGGGTATTTGGGCGGTTCAGACGGTGATAGACCAAAAGAACGACCCGGCGAAAATGTGGAAGGATGTAAAAATAGCGGCCGGCATTACTGCAGGGCTGTGTATCATCCTCGGTGTGGGAGGTGGCATATTCTTTAATTTCAGCGGCGGCGAAGATGCGCAATTGCAGCCCGAAATGGTGAAGCTGCTGAAGGGAGACCGGGCATCGCTGGCGATGGCGAGCGGCCTTAAGAGCGCCTTATATATCCTTATTGCGGCAGGGCTGTTGTGGGCGTTTATCAAGGACAAGATCAAGATGGGCGTGATGATCGGTGGTTTGGCAGCAGTTATCCTGCTGGATATGTGGGTGGTTTCCTTTGATTACCTCAACGATAAAAAGTATGTAGACGCGTCAGACTATGAAAGCGTATTTAATCCCCGCCCTGTAGACCAGCAGATACTCAAGGACCCGGACCCTTATTATCGTGTCCTTGACCTGTCTAACGACCATGGCGATCCTTACAATAATGCATGGCAGGCGTACTTCCATAAATGTATAGGCGGCTATCATCCTGCCAAAATGGAAATATACCAGGACCTGATAGAACGCCAGATGAGCAGGGGATTCAATGCCCAGGTGCTGAATATGCTCAACACCAAGTACATTATTCTTGGAAGGAAGGGTTCTCCCGCAATGGCCCGGCCTAATCCCGATGCCTGCGGCAATGCGTGGTTTGTGAACGAGGTGAAGTGGGCAAACACAGCTGATGAGGAAATGAATGGCCTCAATGCAAATATTCTCGGGGATACCGTGGTAGTACCAAATGCATTCGAACCAAAGAAGACAGCTGTAATGCGCACGTCTTTTAAAGATGCGATGGGCAATTATACATTTGGCAAAGACAGTGCGGCCTATGTGAAACTGGCCAAGTATGGACTTGACGACATTTCGTTTACGTCTAGCAATTCGAAAGAGGGTCTTGCAGTGTTCTCCGATATCTATTACTCGAAAGGATGGACTGCAACAGTGGATGGCAAAGAAACACCGATCATGAAGGCTGACTATGTGCTGCGTGCAATAAAGGTACCGGCAGGCAACCATACCATTGCGTTCCATTTTGCTCCGGCAAGTTTTTATACCGGGCAGAAGATAGCGATAGCGAGCAGTGTGCTGCTGATACTGCTGATGCTAGGTGCGTTGTACCCATTGTTTAAAAAAGACTCACTCCCTGCTGAAAAACAAGCTTAACCATAAAAGAGAATGTGAAAAATAACTCGTTATTCAGTAATTCGTTTTTCATATTCGTGATCAGGTTCTTCCCCTCACTGGCAAACCTGCTGGTGGTGGTCTGGTATTCCCGGCATTTGCCACAGGAAACCTATGGTAATTACCAGCATTTCTGGATACAGCTTAGTGTTTTGTGTCCGTTAGCCTGCGTGGGGATTCACGTATTGGCAATAACCTATCCGCCGGGCTTTATCATGAAGCTGCTGAAAGCGATAAAGGCGGGACAGTATACCATGTATGGTTTTTGGGTGCTGATGCTTGCCGGCATTTTTGCGGCACTCCAGCATAACGCGCTGGATATTTCGCTGTTTGTTCCTTTCCTGTTCCTGATCTGTTACACGTTTGCCACCATTTTCGAATCGCTGCTGATTGTATTCCGCAACTATCAAAGCCTTGTGGCCATTAATGTTCTTTACTCTGTTTTGTTTTGGGGCATACATTGGTTTGTGCTGGGGCATGGATTTTCGCTGCAGGCAGTATTCTCTTATTTGCTGATACTCACAGTGCTTCGGCTGTGTATCTATTGTGGTATTACTGCTGTTAATGTGCAGCGGTATAGTGAAGAGGAGCATGAAGAAGATCATAACCTGGCGAAAATACGCACCCTGTGGATGCACCTTGGCCTGTATGATGTGACACAGGTCTTGTCAAGCTGGATCGACAAATTCATTATTTCCCTGGCGCTGAGTGCATCATTGTCGGCTGTTTATTATAATGGTTCCCAGAACATTCCGTTCCTTCCGCTGCTGCTCGGAGCCGCAGGCAGTGCTGTGCTGATCCAACTGGCGCGAGGCGGCACGAAAAATGAGACTTCCGATACTATCCAGCTCATGAACCAAATGGGAAAGATGCTCTCGAGCATTGTCTTCCCTGTTTTCTTTTTCCTTTTATTCTTCCGGGTAGATCTTATCGTTACCATATTCACCGCCAGGTACATTCCTGCCATCCCGGTATTTATGGCTTCATTGTTGATCCTGCCGGTACGGGCCTATCACTTTACCACTGTGTTGCAGCGGATGCACAAGGGGAACATCATCAACATCGGTGCCATTGCGGAACTACTGCTCGCCTGCGCGCTTATATACCCGCTTTACCGCTGGCTTGGGCTTCCGGGCGTGGCACTGAGCTTTGTTATTTCCACTTATTTCCAGGCAACCTTTTACCTGGTCTATTCGGCAAGACTGCTGCAAACGAGCCCGCTGAAGCTGGTGCCTTATGTGAACTGGATCATTAAACTCATTGTTTTTGCCTCTTTGTTCATAGGCATTCGTTATGTATGCTATCGCTACTTTTCCGGCGGAATTCCGTTAATTTTGGGAGGAGTGACTATGGTGCTGGCGATAGGAATATCGCTGCTGGCAGAGTATAAAAAACAACAAAAACATGGCTGGAGCTAACCACAGGCAGCGGTTGAGAGACCTGGACAATACAGGTTTTGGCGCCAACAGTAGTATTGAAGGCGGCAGACTGGTGAACCCGGATGGGTCAAATAATCTTAAGAAGAGAGGATTACCTGTATGGGAACGCACCAGTGTGTATCATACGTTGCTGCGTATGAAGCGCAGTCATTTTTTCTTTTTTGTGCTGATCCTGTATACGTGCATCAATTTGTTCTTTGCTGTTGTTTACTTCCTTACCGGCGTGGAGCACCTGGTGGGCGGTGACGGGGCAAGGACCTTTTTCGGGCAATTTATGGAGGCGTTCTTTTTCAGCTCCCAAACCCTTACTACCGTTGGCTATGGGAGGGTAGCGCCATCAGGCATGCTAACCAATTCTATTGCCTCTGTGGAGTCGTTGATAGGTATACTCGTTTTTGCTGTTATGACCGGTCTTATCTATGGCCGTTTTTCGCGCCCGCGTGCATACCTTATGTTCAGTCCCAATATCATTATAGCGCCATATAAGGACGGCAAAGCGGTAATGTTCCGGGTAGCCACATACAAAAATAATCACCTGACAGATGTGGAGGCGCAGGTCACCCTGGCGCTGCACCTGAAGGAAAATGGCAAAACGGTTACGAAATTTTATCCTTTGCAGCTTGAGTTATCAAAGATCAATTCACTGGCACTCAGCTGGACATTAGTGCATGCTATCACAGAAGAGAGCCCCCTGTATCACTACACAAAAAACGATGTGACGGAGACGCAAATGGAAGTGATCGTGAACATCAAAGCGTTCGATGATCATTTTTCTAATATCGTACAGCAACGTACGTCGTATAGTTACAACCAGGTCGTCTACGGCGCTAAATTCCTCCCAATGTTTGAACGCGCGCCCAATGGTCAGTACACCATCATGGAGCTGGACAAGATCAACGCATACGAGCTTGTTGCCATGCCTGAAAAGGAACCAAGCGGAGCAATAGCTTAGAATAGCGATAATATTATATGCAATAAAAGGTGTCGGCAACTGTCGTTACAGGCAGTTAAAATCGCGTTAAACTGCGAGCACAGATTTTGTTACCAACCTCTACGGCCTATTTTTGTACCTTCGCACACTTGTTTGCGCAGGCAGGCAAGCTTTTCTTTAAAATTAAGATGGACCAATTACAATCTCTTGACCGCAGCAAACTGCCCGCTCATATAGCCATTATTATGGATGGCAACGGGCGTTGGGCTAAAGAGCGTGGCCAGGACAGGGTCTACGGGCATTATGAAGGGGTAGTGAGTGTGCGCGAGATCGTAAATGCCTGCGGCGAAATAGGAATCAAATACCTCACACTTTACGCATTTTCTGCTGAGAACTGGAACCGCCCCAAGGCGGAAGTAGACGCATTAATGGAATTGCTGGTAACCACCATCAGGAAGGAAGTAGAAGAGCTGAAAAAGAATAATGTGAAGCTCCATGTGATCGGCGACTTTGCGAGCCTGCCGGAAATATGCCAGAAAGAGCTGAATGAAGCAAAGGAAATAACAGGAACAAATACCGGGCTGAACCTGATCCTCGCGCTCAGTTACAGCTCGCGCCAGGAAATAGTGATGGCGGCAAGGACAATAGGCGAGGGCATAGCAGCCGGAACACTAAAGGCTGATGATATCACCGAATCAACCTTTCACAATTACCTGTATACCGCTCCTTTTCCTGATCCGGAATTAATGATCCGCACCAGCGGAGAATACCGGATCAGTAATTACCTGCTCTACCAGCTGGCCTATGCAGAGCTTTATTTTACAAACGTACATTGGCCCGATTTCCGGAAACCTAACCTAATTGAAGCACTGCTGAACTACCAGCAGCGCGAACGCCGTTTTGGCAAGACCAGTGAACAAATTCAAACGCACACAATATAGCATGTATAAAAGCGCCACAAAATATTGTTTTTTACTTTTTTGCCTTTTTAGCGCGGCCCGTTCATCGGCGCAGTTAGGTGGCGGGGCTGGCGGCATAAAGCTGCAGCAAACACAGCCTGCGGCAGACAACCTGCCAAAAGTGAAGGAGTATGAGCTGGCGGGCATTACCGTATCCGGCGCCAAATACCTGGACCAGGACCTGCTGATAGCAGTAACCAACCTGGTGGTAGGTCAGAAGCTGCACCTGCCTAATGATGAAGGTATCGCCAGAGCCATCAAAGCGCTGTGGAAACAGGAGCTTTTCTCTAACGTAGACATCACGATCACTAAATATATCGAAGAC
>CAINOM010000094.1 GCA_903851455.1 uncultured Bacteroidota bacterium
CTAGATGTACTTAAAGACCTTTAATGAAGTAACGAAGGTGGCCCGATAGAAAATATGATGAGAACGACTGGAAAAATTATAAAAACGTATGGGAAGCAGGGCACCGGCAGGGCATGAAAAGCCTGTGCAACAAGACATACAGGCAGATCAGTAAGTCTTAGGATCAGATCTTCTCTACCCTGCGCTCGTGCCTGCCACCTTCAAATTCAGTGACCAGGAAGGTCTCCACCATAGAATTTGTCTTCTCTATAGAAACAAAGCGCGCGGGGATGCAGAGTACATTGGCATTATTGTGCTGCCGCGCCAGTGATACGATCTCTTCTGTCCAGCAAAGCGCAGCACGAATGCCTGCATGCTTATTGGCGGTCATGCACACACCGTTACCACTGCCGCAAACCAATATGCCCGCAGTGGCCAGGCCATCGGCTACCATCGTAGCCACAGGGTGAGCAAAGTCGGGATAGTCAACACTGCCGGCACTAAAGGTACCCTTGTCCACTACCTGCCAGCCTTCAGCAAGCAACAGTTTTTTGATCTCTTCCTTGTATTCAAATCCTGCATGATCTGCGCCTACGGCCAGTGGCAGGTTTTTATCAAAAGTAGTGTTCATACTATTAGTCTTTTAAAGCGTCTCTTTTCCTTTTTGCCCTTACTACACGGCCACTGATGCTCACAGATACCTCAAACAGTATATACAAAGGTATGAAAACAAGCAGGCAACTAAAAAGGTCGGGGGGAGTGATCACCTCGGCCAATATGAAAAGGATCACAATAGCATAGCGGCGCTTGGCTCGCAAAAACTCCGGCGTGAGAACACCTATACGCGAGAGAAAATATACCAGTATGGGCAACTCGAATACGATACCAAGGGCAAGTATCATATTGCTCATGGTATCATAGTAATTATCCAGCGTTATGATGTTCTTGACCATAGGGCTGAGCCGGTAATTGCCGAAGAAGTTGATCGTGTAGGGCGCAACAATGAAGTAAGAGAACAGCACGCCACTGAAAAAAAGCAATGAGCACCAGAACACGATACCCCGCGCCATCCTGATCTCAACAGGCTTTAGCGCGGGTTTTATGAACTTCCATAACTCCCACAGCACATACGGAAAGGCAATGATAAACCCAAGCATCAGCGATATAGACAGGCTCATCATGAACTGGCCGGTAACTGCTGTGTTCTGGAAGTCCATTTTTATCTCTCCGAGACAAAAATCATTGTAATGCAGTAGCCGGCCGAGTGCGCAAAACCATTTGTAGGAAACGAAATCGCTATGGGCCGGCCCCATGATAATGCGGTCGAATATCCACTCTACCTTGATGAAAATGAGAATAGCCCCTACCAGGATGGCAATGGCTGAACGAATAATATGCCAGCGCAGATCCTCCACATGGTCGAGAAAATTCATCTCACCCTGCGGGTTGCCTTTTCTGTTACTGAGAAAGTTATTAAGAATACTCAAGACACTGTATTAGGGGTGCAAAGGTAGGGCTAATGAGGTAATAAGTTGATAGGTGGATAAGTTAAAAAGGTCAACCCTTCACCGGCTATCTGCCTAAAAGTAGCAAGTGAAACCCCCTTTTAGTGGTTTGGCGGTTACTTCTTGTATACCTTCACAGAGAAGGTATAGGGCTGCATCTTTTCTATCTGGCTTTCGCGGCTCATGTGCCCAAGCCTGTTGCTTTTGGGCAGGTGCAGGCTGTTTGCGTGCGGAATGGTGTGGAGTAGTTCCACCAGCGCCTTTGAGCTCACAGCATAAGTATTGGCTTCATTCTGGCTGCCCACTGCAGTAAGCAGGCCCAGCAGGTTACCATTCTCATCTATCACAGGCGATCCGCTCTGTCCGTGACCGGCAGGCAGTGATAGTGTGTACTGCTGCTCATTACCCTGGAAACCATTCTTAGCGCTCACATAACCTTCACTATATACCATATCGTCTTTCGGGTAGCCGATGGTGTATATCTGCGCACCCAACACAGCCTTGCTGCCAGAGAATGCATAAGGCACTTCACCCTTACCAAAATGAAAATTCTTCTTTTCTACTTTCAGTATC
>CAINOM010000095.1 GCA_903851455.1 uncultured Bacteroidota bacterium
ACAATGTTTCAGACAGCAGCTGCTTCTGTGTTGTAAAAGGAACTGTGTACAACGATGTAAACCACAACTGCACCCAGGATCCGGGAGAGGCAGGCATTGACCACATACAAATGCATTGTTCAGGATTGGGATATACCTACACAGATACCGGCGGAAATTATTATTTCCTTGTCCCATCCGGCACTTACACCGTGTCGCAAACCATACTGGGCATGTACCCGCTCTCTCCATGCCAGCCAAACCACATTCCGGTTACTTCAGTTGCTGCCACGGGTTGCCATACTACTATAAACTTTGCAGATACCGTCGACCCCATTCACGATATGCACATCAGCACCTGGGACTATACTGGCCCAAGACCGGGCTTCCCCTACCAGCACATTACGATTGTCACCAACGATGGTACGTCGACAGAGACCAATATCCTCGCAGGCTATAAACCCGACGGACAAATATTCGGTCCTACATTCGTACCTTCAGGAATATTCACCGGGGCGCCTTATTACTATAACACAGCAAGCGCTTCCTTCTCGCTTGCTCCGGGCTCCGGCCAGGAATTCCTTGTCAACTACAACGTACCTGCAGATGTTCCATTAGGCACATCGGTAGTCTTTACCGATACGGTCGCGTATGCATCGCCCGTTACAAACTGGCTCTCTGACTACTCACCATGGAATAACGTGAACTATTTCACAACAACTACGGTTGGTTCTTATGACCCTAACTTCAAAGAGGTAAGTCCTAAAGGCTGGGGGCCGGCAGGAGTCATTACCACCGACGATTCTATACTGGAGTACATGGTCCACTTCCAGAATACGGGCTCTTACCTGGCGGAGAACGTTATGGTAAAAGATACGCTGGACCCAAGCCTCGACTGGACAACGCTCCGGCCTGTCTATGCTTCCAACAAGTGCGTAGTAGATATTGACGAGCACGGGGTGGCGACATTTACATTTCCCCACATCAATCTGCCGCCTTCATCTTCCGAGCGTGTTGCCAGCAATGCCGTGTTTACCTATACCGTTAAGCAGCGCCCGGCATTGCCTATGGGCACCCATATCCTCAACAGCGCTTCTATCTATTTCGACTTCAATGCGCCGATAAAGACAAAGAGTACTTACAACACCATTGCATGGGGCGCCGGTGTGCAAAACACGGTTGCAGCGGCCACAGGTAACAACGCCTTCACCGTATACCCCAACCCTGCCAATAACACCTTCAATGCCATCATAAACAGCAACGAAAGTGGCAACTACACCCTGCACGTAAGCGACGTAACCGGTAAAACAGAGATCAGCAAAAATCTGCACCTCATTAAAGGCACTCAAACTATTACAGTTGATGTTAATTATTTGACTTCTGGCATATATTTTGTAGCTTTAGTTGGCACCAGCGGAAAAGTGGAAACTCAGAAACTGGTGATTATTAAATAGGTATATAAATGGGGTAAACCTTATTGGGCCTGTTTACTGACGTAAACAGGCTCTTTTGTATTTATACAATACCTTTGCATAGTTATTAATACTTATGAGCCACAACATGGACCAAGCTGTTGAGCCGGTAGTTCAGATATTATTGCAAATAGGCGAGCGGGTAGTAGAGGTGTCGAGAGAACTGGTGATGACGCGGATATGGGACAGGCCCGGCTCACCACTCTCCGCATTCAAGAGTCATTACGAGGGCAAGAAATTGTCTGAGGTGCGCAACGACAGCACTATTGTGCAATGTATCGCTGGTATTGAGGATGCCTTTAAAACAGGCGGCGGCAGCTATGCCGAGTATATTTCTCACAACAACGATGTAAACGCGGTCCTAACTTTTTCATTCAGGATACTTACCTGCCATCCAGATAAGAATTTTGTTTTCCTCGTTATCGAGAACATTACCAGAGGGAATGAAAATAAACTTGTCGAAGATAAATGGAAGCTGGCCGTAGACGCTTCAGGGCTTGGCGTATGGGACGCAAATCTCGAAGCCAAAACCATTTTCTTTTCAGATAAATGGTCGCAGGTATTTGGGTACGGCCCTAAAGAGATCAGCACATTTGCTGAGTGGTCATCAAAAATACACCCGGATGATCTCACTGCCGCCGAGCAGCAACAACAACGATACTTCACCGGCAAAGCACCCATTTATTCCGCAGAGGTCCGATATCGCTGCAAGGATGGTTCTTACAAATGGATACTGAGCCGCGGCGTGGTCATTACCAGGAAAGCAGATGGTACACCCTTACGTTTCGTTGGCACCCATTCCGATATCAGCCACCGCAAGAAGGACGAAGAAGAGTTACGGGAGACCAAGGAAATGTTTGCCAATTCGTTTCATCACTCGGGCTCCGGCAAAGCGCTCATTGCGCCCGGCGGCAAATGGATGGAGGTGAATAATGTCATCTGCCTGCTCAGCGGGTATACCAAGGATGAGTTGCTGGATATGCATTACAACGACTTCACCTATCCCGACGATATTGGCATAGACATCCCCTACATACAAAAACTGATTGCCAAAGAGACATCCTCCTACACTATTGAAAAAAGATATGTAGCAAAAGACCGAACCATTCTGTATACCGAGATCACAGTTTCATTGGTTCGCGATAAGGATGATAATCCGAAGTTTTTTGTCTGTGAAGTAATTGATCGCACAGCCCGTCAAAAGTTCAGCGATGAGCTGAAGCGCAAGAATGTGCAGTTGGAAGCAGCGTATACCGACCTGCTCAATAAGATACACCAGCTGGAGGAACTAAATCACATGATCGCGCACAACCTGCGTGGCCCCGCGGGCAACATTGTTTTCCTATCCGAGCAATCCGGGATATTCCAGGACGAGGAAGCGTTGAAAATGATACACGACTCAGGGAAGTCGCTGCTCAGCAACCTGGATATGATGGTAGAGATCGCCCGTATAAAACTGGATAAGGAAATTACCTACGAAAACTGCAATTTGGCGGAAATAGTGAAAAACATCACCAGCCAGCTGCAAGGCGTCATTTATCAGAAACATATCGGGATCACTACCCAGTTTGATGTGGAAGTGGTGAGTTATCCCCGCATGTATCTGGAAAGCATATTGTACAATCTCATCAGCAACGCCATAAAATACCGCCGGGAAGATATAAAGCCCGAAATAAAGATCGGCAGCAAAATGGTTAACGGAAAAGTGCAACTGTCGGTAAAAGACAACGGCCTGGGCATTGACCTGAAGCTCTATGGCGACAAAATGTTCAAGCTCAACCAGGTCTTCCACCAGGGCTACGACAGCAAGGGCGTGGGCCTTTTCATCACCAAGACACAGATCGAATCCCTGGGCGGAACGATCACAGTAACCGGCAAACCCAACGAAGGTTGTGAGTTCATTGTGACTTTATAGTGCTTAGCCTGCCATGCAAATACATTTGTCTCTGCGTCATTGGGACTCAGCGATTAAACAAATAGTAAAAGGCTGCCCGTAATGGACAGCCTTTAAATTTATTATCAGAAATTGATCTTAAATGTTCGGGTTCAAAATGCTCTCCGGAACCAGCGGATCTTCGTCTGCAGCTATCGCATCCTCATAAGGACGCTTCCCCAGCAGCCGCTCCATATCATCCTTGAAAAGCACTTCTTTTTTCAGCAATTCCTCTGCTATCATCCTCACTGCATCTGTCTTATCCACCAGCAGCTGTTTCACCCTCTGGTAAGTAGTTTCTACCAGCTTTCTTACTTCTTCATCTATCATCTTACCCGTCTCTTCAGAGTACGGCTTGGAGAAGCTGCTCTCATTCTGCGGATCGTAGAATGATATATTACCGATAACAGGGTTCATACCATACATAGACACCATGGCATAAGCAAGGCGGGTTACATGCTGCAGGTCGCTGAGCGCGCCTGTAGATATTTTACCAAAGATCAGTTCTTCTACAGCCCTGCCGCCGAGCGACATACACATATCATCGATCAGGTGATCGGTAGTGCGTATGTACACTTCTTTTGGCAGGTATTGCGCATAACCCAGGGCAGCAACGCCGCGTGGCACTATGGTCACCTTCACCAGCGGATGGGCATGCTCCAGGAACCAGCCTGATACCGCATGGCCTGCTTCGTGGT
>CAINOM010000096.1 GCA_903851455.1 uncultured Bacteroidota bacterium
GTTTCAGAACAGGCCACCACATTTATCACAAACGAAAGGCTAAGAGAGATGCCTTCAAACAGCAAACACCCACTCATTAAATCGGGCATAGCTTTGTTTTCGCCCTGCAACCATCAGGCCCCATGTAAAAGCATATTGTTAGCGATTTGCTGGAATTAGCCAAATCTTTGCCTAATTTTATATCCATATCTTACAAACTATGGCTCGCCTTTACAAAGTTTTATTTACCGCCCTGCTCCTTATTCTTTCATCCGGCAGCCACATGCCTGCACAGGAAAAGAAAGACGGGCTGGAATGGTATACGGATATCACGCAGATAGCACAGCTGTCGAAAGAAACAAAGAAACCGGTATTTGCCTTCTTTACCGGCAGCGACTGGTGCGGCTGGTGCCACAAGCTGCGGGCGGATGTGATGAGTAAACCCGGCTTTAAAGCTTGGGCGCAGAAAAATGTGATCCTCATGGAGCTTGACTTCCCCCGCACCAAACAACTGCCGGAGCAACTCACAAAACAAAATGCCAGCCTGCAGCAGTTCTTCCGGGTACAAGGCTACCCAACAGTATGGATTTTCAACATCACCCAGGACAGCGCTACTAAGTTCAACATAGTACCAAAAGGATCATTAGGATATCCGGCGGGTAACCCGGGAAAAGAAGAGCAGGCCTTCCTCCACACCGCCGACTCGATCCTGAACAGAAAGGTGTAGCGTTTACTGCACCGACTTCAGCCAGGAAAGATAGTGGTTCAGTAAATGATCCCGCATTACCGACTGCTCCTCCGGGAACACAAATTTCGCTTCAAAGTAGTCTTCCTCGCCGCGATAGATGGCAATGCCGTGGATCGTCAGGCCGTTTTTTACCGGCAGTGTATAGGTAACGATCTTAGAGGATATCCGGGCGACCTTTAGCCCCGCAGGTATTTTTATCGGGCTTGCGCCGTCATCATTATAATTTTCATTGTATGCCTTTCTTGCGTCAGCAAAATACTCACCGGCGTTAGAAAGAATACATCCCACACAGGCCGGCTCTTCATAAAAGGAAACATATGCGCCGGTCAATGAGTCCCCTCCAGGCGGAAACAACTCAATTACTTTACCGCCGTCGGCACCTGCTCTGCCGTTGCCCGTCCACCCCACCGGAGCGAGCCAAACCTCGTAAGCCGCACCGAAAGCGGCTATTTTCCCATTCCATTCCGGCTCGCTGTCTATTGCGACACTGTCCGGATATTTAAACGCATTTACCTCCGAATCTTCAAGTACTCCGTCAGATGTTGGCAGGACGGTCACACTGAGAATGGCCTTGTGTTTAGATGTTCCAAACAACGTGTCGGTTGTGTTTACGGGTTCTTGTTTAGCTGCCACCACGGTGTCTTTGATTTTTTCGCTGGTCACCGTTGTCTTGCTGATGGTTGTTGTATCGGTTGAAGACCCTTGCTTATCGTTCGTAACCGAATTGCAGGCCAGGACCGATACCGCCAGGAATATTATTAAAAGTGTTCGCATAGATAGTAATGGTTCGTAAATTTACATTATCCGGTATAGCAAACAAAGCTCAAACCAAAACCATGGAAAAACTAAACTTCCCCACCGACTACCAGCAGGTAATGCCTTACCTGATCATCAAAGATGCAGCAGGCTTTATGAAATTCATGCAGGATGTTTTTGGTGCAAAGGAAAAAGTAAAGCACATGCGCGATGAAAATGTCATTATGCATGCTGAGCTGACCGTGGGTGAAAGCGTCGTCATGCTGGCAGACAGTACAGACGCCTATCCTCCGCGCACGGGTGGTTTCTTCATTTACGTGGCTGATGCAGATGCGGTATATAACAAGGCCCTCGCCGCAGGAGCCACCTCAGTCACACCGGTAACAGACATGCCCTATGGCAGAAGCGGAGGCATACTAGACCCGTATGGAAATACCTGGTGGCCTACAACCCATGTTAATCCCAAAGCCGATACGGAAGGAATACCGTAAACCCTACTCACCCCTGCCCCTGAAGGGGGACCAGGCATTGAGCTTGGGGGAATCCTTCAACGTCAGAGCATCATTTAGCATCTTAAATGGCAGCTTTGAGTGAGTAACTCAATCTACTTCACCCTCTCCTTCGTAGAGGGCCCGGGAGAGGTCAGAGTTCCAATAGCGTTTTTACGGGATCATGTCCAAATAACATCAGCTCCGGATTCTCGAGCAGCTCCTTAACCCTCACAAGGAAGCCCACAGATTCGCGGCCATCTATTATACGGTGATCGTAGCTAACTGCCAGGTACATCATCGGGCGTATCTCTACCTTCCCGTTAATGGCTACCGGTCTGTCCTGTATCTTGTGCATGCCCAGGATGGCAGATTGCGGAATATTGATAATAGGCGTAGACATCAGTGAGCCAAACACGCCGCCATTGGTGATCGTGAA